>JAGBDG010000084.1 GCA_017937625.1 Muribaculaceae bacterium
CCAAGGCGCGCAAACCGGGTCATTTTGTGATAGTACGCTGCGGTGAGACCGGCGAGAGAATACCTCTCACCATTTCCGACGACGACACTAACGCCGGTACAATAACCCTTGTCATCCAGGCTATAGGCGATTCTACAAAAAAGATCTGCGCCCTTGAGCCGGGCGACACGCTGACCGACCTCGTCGGTCCCCTCGGTCGCGCCACGAACATCTCACGGCACGACGGCACTGTTCTGTGTTGCGGCGGCGGCGTGGGTGTCGCACCCCTGCTGCCAATAATACGCGCGATGAAAGAAGCCGGCAACCGTGTCGTCAGCGTGCTTGCCGCACGAAACAAAGATCTCATCATTCTCGAGGACGAAGTTCGCCGCTGGTCCGACGAGACTATTATAATGACCGACGACGGCAGCGCCGGACGCAAAGGACTTGTCACGGCAGGCGTCGAAGAAGTCATACTCCGCGAGAAAGTTTCGGAAGTTGTCGCCATAGGTCCTGCCGTCATGATGAAATTCGTGGCACTGCTAACAAAGAAATATGACGTGCCCACGATATGCTCGCTCAATACCATCATGGTCGACGGTACTGGCATGTGCGGCGCCTGTCGCGTCACTGTCGGCGGAAAGACCCGTTTCGTATGTGTCGACGGACCGGAATTCGACGGTCATCAGGTGGATTTCGATGAAATGATCATGCGCCTTAAAGCGTATGACCCTCAAAAATAAACAGTCATGGCAGAAAATACCGAAAATACAGGTCGCGCCGCAGCTTGGCGCGAAGACTTGCGTAAAGCTCTGACAGCAAAAGAACGTACAGCCATTCCCCGCACAGCTATGCCGACTCTCGACCCGGCATACCGCATCACCTGCAACGAAGAAGTCAATCAGGGTCTGAGCGAGGAACAGGCAGTGCTTGAAGCGACACGTTGCCTCGACTGTCCCAACCCCACATGCGTGGAAGGCTGTCCCGTAAACATCGCCATTCCGGACTTCGTCAAGAACATACAGCGCGGAGATTTCGGCGAGGCGGCAGCCGTACTGCGCCGCACGAGCGCGCTCCCTGCTGTCTGCGGACGTGTATGCCCTCAGGAGAAGCAGTGCGAGAGCAAGTGCATCTACAACAAGATGAAGAAAGAGCCTGTGGCAATCGGCTATCTCGAGCGCTTTGCCGCAGACAAAGAGATAGCGCTGCACAAAGCGCCCGAAAAGCCGACTAATCCGAACGGCATACGCGTAGCAGTCGCAGGCTCAGGTCCCGCAGGACTTTCTTTCGCAGGCGAAATGGCAAAACTCGGCTTTCAGGTCGACGTTTTCGAAGCACTCCACGAAATCGGCGGCGTGCTGAAATACGGCATTCCCGAATTCCGCCTTCCCAACAGCATCGTCGACAACCAGCTCGACTCGCTTCGTGCATTAGGAGTCCGGTTCCACAAAGACACAATCATCGGAAAGACCCTGAGTTACCACGATTTGCTTGAGCAGGGCTTCAAGGGCATTTTCGTCGCTTCAGGCGCCGGTCTGCCACGCTTCATGGGCATCCCCGGCGAAAACTTCACAGGCATACTCTCGAGCAACGAATACCTCACCCGCATAAACCTCATGGGTGCCGGTCGTCCCGGTCACGACACCCCCGCGCCCGCCGGTCATCGCGTAGCGGTTGTCGGAGGCGGAAATACAGCCATGGACAGCGTCCGTACCGCACGGCGCATGGGCGCAGAGAAGGTTATGCTCATCTACCGCCGCAGCGAGTCGGAGATGCCCGCCCGTCTGGAAGAGGTACGCCATGCCAAAGAAGAAGGCGTTGAGTTCATAACACTCGCGAATCCCGTGGAATACCTCGGGGACGAACGCGGACATGTCCGTGCAGTCAGAGTGCAGCGCATGGAACTCGGCGAGCCCGACGCCTCCGGTCGCCGCAGCCCGCGTCCTATTCCCGGTGCAATCGACGAGATTGAAATAGATCTTGCTGTCGTAAGCATCGGCGTGTCACCGAACCCGCTTATTCCTAATTCAATAGCAGGTCTTGAAGTGACAAACAAGGGCACAATCGCCACCGACGAGCATCTGCAGTCGTCTATCCCCGCGATATATGCAGGCGGCGACATAGTCCGTGGCGGCGCTACCGTAATCCTTGCCATGAGCGACGGACGCCGTGCTGCTCAGGAGATGGCTAAAAAGCTGCTTGCCGATGAGAAGGCGTGAGGCGCTCGTCTGTCTTGCAGCGTTGCCTATTCTGCTTTCATGTTCAGGAAAGGAATCTGCCGTAAGCGACAAAACCGCGCTTATGGTGAGCATCGAACCGCAGCGCTATGTCCTCGAGCAGCTTGTCGACAGCACATATTCCGTACGCTCTCTCGTCTCGCACGGCACCAACCCCGAGACTTTCGAACCTTCGACAAGCGAGCGTATTGCAGTGGATGCCTCTCCGGTATATTTTGCCACAGGCGTGCTTCCTTTCGAGGAGAAGCTGAAAAGCTCGACCTCGGCGATTTTCGTCGAAACGTCTGACGGCGTCGACCTTCTCTTCGACACTCACGGTCATAACCATAGTGAAGAAGGACACGACCATGACGCCGACCCGCACTACTGGAGCAGTATATCCGGTGTCCGTACGATGAGCGCCAACATGGCAAAAGCTCTCTGCGAGTCCTTTCCCGAGGACAGCATACTGTTCAGAAGCCGTCTCGAGAAATACGACAGCCACCTCGATTCCCTTGAGAAAGCCCTGACATCGAAACTCGCAGGACGCGAAGGCGTTTCCTTCGCCGTATGGCATCCGTCGCTCAGCTATGTGGCACGCGACTTCGGACTGAATCAGATTTCTCTCGGTCTCGAAGGTAAAGATATGTCGGCAAAAGGTCTTCGCGAGGCGATAGAGAACGCGAAGGCTCGGAATTTAAAAGTGTTCTTTTTTCAGAAAGAGTATGACTCGCGCCAGGCGCAGACCATAAACGACGCGCTCGGCTCCGTGTTTTATGAAATCAACCCGCTGGACTACAACTGGGAGTCGCAGCTTACAGGACTAATAGATGAAATCGCCAGGGCACAGTGATCCTTGTCTTTGTTCGGCTTGCCGTTGCGGCTCGCCGAACCGTCCGCCGCTGATATCGCTCCACAACGTGAATTTTTCACGCGACGGACGCGACATACTGACGGACATCAATCTCACAGTCGACAGAGGCGATTTCGTCGCAATCACAGGTCCGAACGGAGGCGGAAAGACAACGCTCATACGCCTTATTCTCGGACTTCTGGAGCCATCCTCCGGCAAAGTGTATTATTACGATGCCGACGGGAACACGACTGATAATCTTCCAGGCCAGGGTTATCTGCCGCAGAAAAACAGCGTCGACTCGCATTTTCCGATAACCGTCCGACAGGTAATAGCATCCGGACTTCTTGCCATAAGGAATCTTACCAAAGAAGAAAAAGAAGAGAAGATTGAACGCGCGCTTGAGCTTACCCGGCTCACCGACCTTGCCTCACGCCCCATAGGTCGTCTTTCCGGAGGACAGCTGCAACGCACGCTTTTCGGTCGCGCGATAGTGTCGGAACCGCCCGTCCTCATACTTGACGAACCTCTGAGCTATCTCGACATAGATTTTGAGGCAAAGCTGTATGAAATCATGTCAGAACTGTCGAAGAAAGCTACAGTCCTCCTTATAAGCCACCAGATGGACCAGATAGGCGCGATGGCGAACAGACACATCATCGTTGACCATACCCTGCGCGAATGCACACATGCGCGCCACTACTGCCCTCCCGAATGCTGAGCCTTGCACAAGGCTCGGATTTTCTTTTTCGACCCGAAAACAGTTATCACATCGCCGGCTGCGGCTCTTTCTTCCCTGTCGGCGATCAGCTGCAGTTCCTTCCTTTTTACTCCTATGAGATTCGCACGCTCGCACGGACGGCACACCGCGACAAGACTGATGTCGAAATTGTCGGACAGATGCCGGGCTATATCACTGTAAGTCATACCTGAAAAATAGTCAGGCAGTCCGAAATTCACCACAAGGTTGTCAGAGTCTACACTCAGTGTCATTACAGCCGAGCCAAGCTCAAGTTCGCAACTGAGGTCGTAGGCGGCACGCTGTTCGGGAGTTATGATACGGTCAATGTCGAAACTCTCGAGAATGGACTGATGCAACGCGTCGATGGCACGGGCATATATATGTTTTACGCCCATCTTTTTAAGCAACGCTACGGTCTTTATTCCGGCGCCAAAATTCTCACCTATGGCAACAATGACAAGATCGACGTTACGCAACGGCAGAACGGCAAGCTGCTTCTCTTCTGTCGAATCTATCAGATAGACAGCTGAAACAGAGTTTTTCATGTCGTTGACAGCTTCCGGATTGATATCCGCGCCGATTACGTCATGTCCGAGGTCGACGAGGTCGCGGGCAAGATTGCTGCCGTAAATACCGAGTCCGATTATAAGATATTTCATATTCAAGAATATTTATCAGTTGATAACGATGTCGTCGGCAGGCAGATTGACTGACACGTCCGGTCTGTCGCCGATAATGCCGCAAAGTACGGAAATGACTCCGACACGTCCGAGGAACATTGCCGTCGCGAGCACAATTTTTGCCAAGTCGCCGAATTCAGGCGTTATGCCGAACGACATTCCTACCGTCGTCAGCGCGGAGAAAGCCTCGAAAGCGACAGATGCTGCAGGAAGGTCCGGCTCAAGAATCATCAGCAGACAGCTGTAGACGAAAATCGCGAAAATGGAGAAACATACAACGGCATTCGACCGGCGCACCGACGACAGCGATATGCTCCTGCCGAATACCGCCACACCTTTCTGCCCCATGACTATGGAACGGAGATTGAAAAGCACGGCGGCTAAAGCGTTGATTTTGATACCTCCGCCCATCGACTGCGAAGCGCAACCCACCCACATGAGAAAGAGCGCGATTACGAAAGTTACGCCCAACCAATGAGATGGGGCGACAGTTACGAACCCCGCTGTTCTGACGGTTGCCGAGCAGAAGACTGCCTGCATGATTTTCTTGCCGACCGGCATGCCTTCGAATGCATGGTTATATTCGAACAGATAGAAGACCACGGAGCCTCCGACAAAGAATATCAGAGTAAAAAGCAGAACAAGCTTGGTGTTGAGGTCGTAGACATGAACCTTGCGAACATAAGACCGTCCCATGAAAAACGCCTTGATGCGTCTGATATACTCGACGAGGACATCCCTGAGGTTCACAAGATTCGGAAAACCGATGCCGCCGGCAAGAATCAGAACTACAATCACGATGTAGAATAACGGAGTGCCATTCATCAGTGCCGGTGTGGCAAGTCCGTGGGGAAGCGTCGTAAAACCGCAGTTGCAAAACGCCGACAACGAATGAAAAGCCGCAAATGCGGCTTTATTCCCGAAAGAGCTTTCGAAACCATCGGGAAGCGTGAAATAGATGGCAAGCGCACCGAGAAATTCAATGACAAGAGTGAACGAGAGAATATACAATATAACCGGAACAAGGGCGCTCATCGATTTCGAGAAGATGAAGTCGCGCATGAGCATCTGGCTGTATATGGAGCGGTTTCCGCTGAAAAAGATGGCAAAAAAGCTTGTGAAGGTCAGAACACCCAGAGCACCTATCTGCATCAGCACAGCCATGACGGTCCAGCCGAGGGGTGTGAATAGTTCGGCGGTATCGACTGTCGAGAGTCCGGTCATGCTCACGGCGCTCGTCGCCATGAAAAGCGCGTCGATATACCGCAGATGCGACGAGCCTACCGTACATTTCGGAAGCATGAGCGCGAAGGAGCCGATGATGATAAATAGTATAAAGCTGACTGAAAGAATCAGCGACGGATTCGTATACCTTCCCAGAAGATTCATGCTTCCGTAGCACAGCTGCGCCACCGAATAGATGCCGAGGCAGCCGAAAAGGAAGCGCCGGCTGTGGAAAAAATGAAAGAAAGCGCTTTCTGTCGCATCGCAATGCTGCATTACGACAGGCACGAGAGTAAGAATAATTACGACATCGAATACCCGGCGCATAAGAACGCGTCGTTTGCGTCGCTGAGGATTGATCAGGTTCGCAAAGACAGCAATAATGAATATAGTCTGTGACGAGCCTATTACCTTGAAAATCATGCTATGGTCAAGTACATCCTTTTCGAAACCGACATATAGCGCGAGACATACAAGGCATGCAAGGGCGGCAAGAAACTGAAGCACGTCGAGAAATGCGCAGACACGGTCCATGACCATGTCTGCGGAGCGCACGAATTCAGAATGTCTGCTCCGCAAATCCTTTAAACCTAAACGGCGGAAAATCTTATCTTTCAGACTTTCTTTCATACATTCATTAACAACCGCACTTCGGATGCTGTTTGTGAATATCAGTCATTTTTCCTAACTTTGCACACTATAACGCGATTATAAAATTAGAATATGATAACACAAGAACAATTAAAAGAGACTTTTGAGCGTATGCTTGCGCTGAGGAGGTATCTTTGACATCGACGGGAAGAAAATAGCCGTTGAAGAAGAACAGTTGCGCACCATGGCTGACGGTTTCTGGGAAAACGCGGAGGCGGCGCAACGGCAGATGAAGAAAATCAAGGACCTGCAGAAGTGGATTGCCGACTACACCGAACTTGAAGGTGCTGTCGACGAGGTCAAGCTATCGCTCGACTTTTTCAAGGAAGAAATTGTCAGCGAGGAAGAAGTTGACCATGCCTACGAGCATGCCCGCAAACTCCTCGAGGAACTCGAGCTGCGCAACATGCTGCGCGGCGAGGGCGACATAATGAGCGCGGTCCTTAAAATCAACTCCGGTGCCGGCGGCACAGAAAGCCAGGACTGGGCGCAGATGCTCATGCGAATGTATATGCGCTGGGCGGAGGATCATGGCTACAAGCTTTCTATCGCCAACCTTCTCGAAGGTGACGAGGCGGGTATCAAGAGCTGTACCATGAATATCGAGGGCGACTTCGCCTACGGATTCCTCAAGAGCGAGAACGGCGTGCACCGTCTTGTCCGTGTCTCTCCATACAATGCCCAGGGCAAGCGAATGACATCTTTCGCCTCGGTATTCGTCACCCCTCTTGTCGACGACACAATCGAAATCAAGGTCGAGCCCGCCCTGCTGTCATGGGACACCTTCCGTTCGGGTGGTGCCGGCGGTCAGAACGTCAACAAGGTCGAGTCCGGCGTTCGTCTGCGCTACCAGTTCACCGACCCTTACACCGGTGAGAAAGAGGAAATCCTCATCGAGAACACCGAGACACGCGACCAGCCCAAGAACAAAGAGAACGCGATGCGTCAGCTGCGCTCCATCCTCTATGCCAAGGAACTCGAGCACCGCATGGCTGAGCAGGCGAAGGTGGAGGCGGGCAAGAAGAAAATCGAATGGGGCTCGCAGATCCGAAGCTACGTTTTCGATGACAGACGCGTGAAAGACCACCGCACAAACTACCAGACCTCAGATGTCAACGGAGTGATGGACGGCGATATCGACGACTTCATAAAGGCATACCTTATGGAGTTCTCCGAAAAAGAAGCACAAAACTGATCTTATGGAAAGCAACGGGAAGTACCTGCTTATAGTCAATCCGGCATCCGGCAACAAGTCCAAGCACAAAATCGTGCCCTATATCTGCAAGAAACTGCAGAAAATGGGCATAGATTTTGACATTGTCGGCACGCGCTATAAGGGGCACGCCCGTGAGCTTGCCGAAGAAGCGGCGGCGGCAGGACGTCCTGCCGTACTTGCCTGCGGCGGCGACGGCACTGTCAACGAGATTGCTTCCGGACTCATTGGCTCGCAGACCGCATTGGGCATACTCCCGGCAGGTTCGGGCAACGGTCTCGCACGCCATCTCGGCATCCCTGTCGACATCCGTAGCGCCCTAAAGGTAATTGGCACAAAACACATAATCGACGCCGACTACGGCACCGCTAACGGTCAGCCTTTCTTCTGCACCTTCGGTGTCGGATTCGACGCGGCTGTCAGCGAACGCTGCGCCCGTCAGAAACGTCGCGGATTCCTGATGTATCTGAAAAACACTATCAACGAGTACATCAAATTCTCGCCCGAGGAATACGTCATAGAGACCGGCGGACGAGTCATCACCGACAAAGCATTCCTTGTGGTCTGCTGCAACGCATCGCAATACGGCAACAACGCCTTCGTCGCGCCCGACGCATCGGTGACAGACGGAGAACTTGACATTACCATCGTTCACGGTGGCGACATACTTTCGCGCGCATCTGTGGGAGTTGACATGATTACCGGACTTATTGGAATGAACGCTCTTGTCGAGATTGTCCGGACCCCCTCTGCCACTATCATCCGTAAGAACGGCGGCGCAGCTCATCTCGACGGCGATGCCGTCAATATGGGCAACCGAATCGAAGTAGTATGCCATGCAGGCAAGCTTCGCGTCTTCTCCGCGACAGACGACACCCGATTCGTCCCAATTATAACCCCCACAAAACTGTTTTTCCGCGACATAGTCCTCTGGACGAGGAACATCTTCGGCTATAAAGACTGATTATGCCGATTTTTAACATTAAATAATGTTTTCATTATTGAATTAATGTGAATTCATCTTTGGTTTTAGACTGATTATAGTTAACTTTGCTGAGTAAGAAAGCAATAAACATAATCATCCTCATATTCTTAAAGATGAACAAATTAAACTTAATCGTAACTAACATATTGCTCTTCGGTTCGCTTGCCGCGGCGCCGCTTTCCTACGCAGGCGCCAATGAAGATGCCGTCTGCAAGGCTGTAGAAGCATATCTGCCGGGAACAACGGCATTAGGCAAACTAAAAGTAGAGAAAGTCACCATAAACAGCAAGAAAAAGACTGTAAGCATAAAGCTTAGCGAAGCCGGGGCTTACATTCCTCTCACCAAAGAATCGCTAAAGGCTCTGAAAGCCGACTGCCTGAGCTCTCTCGGCAAAAACTACAGGAACTATAAGGTAACAATCAACGCCGACAAGAAAAATCTCGACAATCTCGTCCTTTTTGCCCCGAAGAAAAACGTCGGACCGACGGAAAAGACTCAGTTTGTCACCCGACTTGACGCACAGCCAGCGCCGGAAGGTCTCGACGGCGCCAACATTGCCGTCTGGCAAAGTCACGGCTGGTATTTCGAGCCGAAACTCAACCGCTGGGAATGGCAGCGCGCACGCATCTTCCAGACAGTAGAAGACCTCTACACTCAGAGCTACGTAATGCCTTTCCTCATGCCGATGCTTGAGAATGCCGGAGCATACGTCATGAGTCCGCGCGAGAGAGACGTAAACCGCACAGAAATTATCATAGACAACGACAACAGCGAATTCAGCCAGGGCAAATTCACTACTCACGGCAAGTTCAAGAAGTCCGCGGCGCCCGGTTTTGCTTACACCAAAAGCGAGCTGCGCAACGGCGACAATCCTTTCCGCGAAGGCAGTGCCGTCAAGACCGCCACTTCCGGAAAGGAAGACTCCGACGCATCGGCTACATGGAGCGCTGCTATTCCGCAGGACGGAACATACGCAGTCTATGTGTCGTACACCTCCGAGCCTGACGCCACAGAAAGCGCACACTACCGCATACACACAGCCGCAGGCGCCAAAGATTTCAGAGTGAATCAGACCATGGGCGGCGGCACATGGATATATCTCGGTCACTTCCCCTTCAATGCCGGCGAAGAGACCGCTCTTGTCGAGCTGCTCAACGACGGCAAGCAGGGCAAGACCGTCAGCGCCGACGCTGTCAAGATTGGCGGCGGCATGGGCAACGTTGCCCGAATCGTGAAAGAACCGCTCGACGACATTGACTACGAATACACTCTCAGCGGCTATCCCCGCTTCACCGAGGGCGCCCGCTACTTCCTGCAGTGGGCTGGAGCGCCTGACAGCGTTTTCACACCCTCGGACTATGTAAATGACTATCGCGACGACTATTCATGCCGCGGACTTTGGGTCAACTGGCTCGCCGGAGGCTCATCCATGCTTCCCGACGCCGAAGGTCTCAAGATTCCCGTTGACCTCAGCTTCGCCTTCCACTCCGACGCCGGCACGACAATGAACGACTCCATA
>JAGBDG010000085.1 GCA_017937625.1 Muribaculaceae bacterium
GCGCCCGAGTTGAATGCTACTACATTGGTGGCGGTGACAGCCTTGTCGGTCTTGTCGGAGCTTACGATGAGACCTTTGGCACCTGCGCAGTCGATAGTGCCGGCAGCGTAGACGTTCTCGAGAGTGAGGGCGTTGCGGAGGCGACCGCAGATACCTGCTGTGTTGTTGTTGGCTTCAAGAGCTACGTTGGCGTATGAGTTCTTTACAGTGATGTTGGAGCCGGTAGTTCCGAAGAGACCGCCGCTGTAACCGCATCCGTCGCCCTTGGCAACAACCTTGCCTGTTACATAAACGTTCTCGATAGTGGTGACGGGAGCGAGGGCTGCAGCGTCGCCGTGACCTGCGTAACCGCCGAGGACACCAGTGCCGAATGCGCCCGGATCGGTGATGTTGATGTTAGCGTCGACAACGCCGAGGTTCTTGACTGTGCCGGTGAGCACGCCGAAGACGGATGTGTTGTAGTAGTTGCTCAGTGATGCTTCAGCCTTCTCGGAAGCGGGAGCGAAGTTCTTGATGACGTGGTTTCCGCCGTCGTAGCAGAATGCGGTGTTATATTTGCCGTTGCCGCCGTTGACGGGCTTGTATGCGGTCACGCCTGTCATGTCGATGTCGGCTGTCTGGAGGAAATAAACTACACTTTCAGTCCATGCGGTCTTTGTGTAGGCGTTGCAGAGGTCTTCTGCTGTGCCGATCAGATAAGGATCTGCTTCTGTTCCTGTGCCGGTGATTTCGGCGCTGGCATAAACAGCGGGTGCTGCAACGACAGCAGCAAGCGCGATAGTGCGTAACAGTTTTTTCATAGCGTTGGTGTTAATTAAAAATATGTTTATGGTATGTTTATGGTCTTTTGAATCGTTTTTCAGGTCTGCTTATTGAGAATTTTAGATTTCGCGAGCAAATATACGATTAAAAATTTCAACTGCAATAAAATCTTAATAAAAAATTTACGGAATTGTAAAGTTTTGGCATTTATTCGCCGAAAATACGGCAAAACTGTCCGAAGTATTGAAAAAAATATGGCGTCACAGCCTAAAACGTCTCGCAGTTGTTATATAGTAAATTCACTTATCCATCACAAGAATATGAAAAAATATATAATACTCTCATTGTTCCTTTCGGTTTTTCTGACAATGTCCTCGCAGACTGTAGAACCTATTCCCTACGGCAATTTCGACACGTGGGTGACTCGCGACATAAAGGAGTCATCTCTGCTTGGAGGCAAGATTAAAAAATGCTATGCGGTGGGTCCTGAAGAGACAATCCGGGGCAGCAAGCCGTACACCAATGCGGGCGGCTCGCCCTGGGCAAGCTCGAACGTCATGGCGAAAATCATGGGTATAGTCAAGGTGAGCACCTCCGTATATCCCGATGTGCGCGCTCCCGGCAACCGCTGCGCCAAACTGACGACACTCATCGACCGCTGCAAGGCTGTCGGCATAGTGAATATCGACGTTCTCGTGGCTGGCACACTTTTCTTAGGCGAGATGCTGGAGCCTATAAGTTCGACTTCGAACCCTTATTCGAAAATGGAGATGGGCATTCCCTTTACCAAGCGTCCCAAGGCGTTGCGTTACGACTATAAGCTGGAAATTCCGAAAAACGGCGAGATGACCTACAGCAGCGGCTTCGGCAAGAAGAAAACAGTTCCGGGCACCGATATGGCGGAGGTGCTCATCATCCTGCAGCGCCGCTGGGAGGACGCCGACGGCAATATCCATGCCATGCGTGTCGGAACAGGCAGGGAGCGCCTTATGAAATCGACTGACGGATGGGTCAACACCCACGACTGCAAGGTGATGTATGGCGATATCACAAAGAATCCTGATTATAAGAGCTATATGAGGCTGATTCCTGAGGAGAAAAGCTACTATTCGCGCAACTCCGAAGGGAAAATGGTGCCTGTGGTCGAGGAAGGCTGGGACAGCCCTGACGCCGTTCCGACGCACCTTATCGTGATGTTCTCGTCGGGCAGCGGCGAGCCTTACACGGGTTGCGTGGGCATGACCCTGTGGGTCGACAATGTCGGTCTGGTCTACTGACAGAGGCGGATAACGAAACGCGGAGGCTCGAAGACGAATTCGACGAGGTCCATGGCGGCAAGGGCGACGACCGCCTCGTCGGCTGCCGCCTGCGACACGTGCAGGGCAAGCGCTGCCTCGCGAGTGTCGTTTATCATGCCTTTGCGTGATATGAGGTCGAGCATGTCGGTGTATATGCCGCCGAGCGAGAACGCGAGTCCCGGTCCGGATGTCTTTCTCTCCCATGCGCGTACCATCAGCGGATGTGCGGCGATGTTCTCGTCGGCAACGCGGTAGTATGCGCGCCATGTGCCGTCGGGCTCCTGCGAGCGTACGGGACGGACAGCCGAAGCCTCGACCGAGGCGACTATCACGCAAGCCGTGCCGTCGACCGTATATGCCTTGAAGCTGACCTCGAGAGGCGGATTGCAGTAGCGCTCGGCAGCCTGCTCGACCACGAAGACATCTTCCTCGCTCCGGACACCGGCGACGCTGCCGTTGTCCTTTACGCCGATGAGCAGACGTCCGCCGCTGTTGTTGGCGAACGCCGAGAGCGACCGCGCGATCTTGCGCGCGTCGGAGATGGCGAACTTGAAATCCTGCGTCTCATGCTCGCCCTGCGCTATCATCTCGCGCACTATCCTTCCTCCGCGTGTCGCCCTGAGGTCTTTCATCGCCGGAATCAAAGCAGTTCGAGCAGGCGCTCCACAGCCTCGAAGGTGCGCTCGGGAGCGTCTGTCCAAAAGTTCTCGTAAGCGGCGGCGTTGCCGTTTTCGCCAGGCGTGTCGCTGACGACGCGCAGGCATACGAAGGGGACGCTCTTGAGGTAGCATGTCTGGGCTGTGGCTGCCGATTCCATGTCTACGGCTATGGCGTCAGGGTAAAGCGCGAGTATGCGGCGGAGATCCTCCACGCTGTCGACAAAGATGTCGCCGGACACGAGCAGTCCTTCCTTGGCGCCGAGAGCCTTGCGCACGTCGTCGGCGAGAGGGCAGCGGAAGAAACGCGGGCATCCGGCGGCTACTCCGGGTTCGGTGCCCGGTCCGCACCATACGTCGTGGTAGGCTATCCGGTCGGCGAGAATCACGTCGAGAATCTCGGCGCGCGGCATTCCCGCTCCCGTTCCGCCGGCGACGCCTGAATTGACGACGAGGTCGGGATGGAAGTTCTCGATAAGCGTCAGCGTGCCTATGGCGGCGTTGACTTTTCCGATGCCGCACTTGACGGCCACCACTTCGTGACCGGCAAGCCGACCGGTGTGGAATTCGAAATTGTTGAGCGTGAGTGTGGCGTGGTCGGTCAGCATAGGGAGCAGCAGGCGCAGCTCCTTGTCCATCGCCACGATTATTCCGGTTTTCATAGGCGCGGGGATAAAAAAGAGAGTTGCGGGACACTTCCGCGCCTGCAACTCTACTTATGGTTCTGTGAAAAACAGTTATTTCTCGAACTTCTTCACGATGACGGTGGCATTGTGACCGCCGAAGCCGAATGCGTTGCTGAGGGCTACGCGGACGGGGCGCTTCTGTGCCTTGTTGAAGGTGAAGTTGAGGCTGTAGTCGATGTTCTCGTCCTTGTCGTCCTCCTCGTGGTTGATTGTGGGAGGAACGATGTCGTCGCGTACGGCGAGGATGCTGAACATAGCCTCGATAGCGCCGGTGGCGCCGAGAAGGTGACCGGTCATCGACTTGGTCGACGAGATGTTGAGCTTCTTGGAGTGCTCGCCGAAGAGGTCTACGATAGCCTTTACCTCGGATACGTCGCCGACAGGAGTGGAAGTGCCGTGAACGTTGATATAGTCGATGTCCTCGGGCTTCATGCTGGCGTCGTCGAGAGCCGCCTGCATGGCGAGGATTGCTCCGAGACCTTCGGGATGTGTCGCGGTGATGTGGTATGCGTCGGCGCTCATGCCTCCGCCTGCCACTTCGGCGTAGATCTTGGCTCCGCGTGCCAGGGCGTGCTCGAGTTCTTCAAGAACGAGCACAGCCGAGCCTTCGCCCATTACGAAGCCGTCGCGGCTGCCGCTGAAGGGGCGCGATGCTGTCTCGGGACTGTCGTTGCGGGTCGAGAGGGCGTGCATGGAGTTGAAACCGCCTACACCTGCGGGGAAAATGGCAGCTTCTGCGCCGCCGGCGAGAATGGCGTCGGCTTTTCCCAGACGGATGAGGTTGAATGCGTCGATGAGGGCGTTGTTCGACGATGCGCATGCCGAGACCACGCCGTAGTTGGGTCCGTGATAGCCGTATTCCATCGAGATGTGACCCGAAGCGATGTCTGCTATCATCTTCGGGATGAAGAATGGATTGTACTTCGGTCCCTTGTCGGAATTCATGGCGTAATATCCGGCTTCTTCCTCGAATGTATGGAGACCGCCTATACCGGCAGCTACGATGACGCCGATACGGTTTTTGTCGACTGTGCCTTCGGGCGCTGTCTCGAGACCCGAATCTGCCACTGCCTGACGGGCGGCTACAAGGGCATACTGTGCATATAGGTCGAGCTGACGAGCTTTACGACGGTCGAAATGATCCTCGGGGTTGAAACCTTTTACCTCGCACGCGAACTTTGTCTTGAACAGACTTGCGTCGAAGTGGGTGATAGGTCCGGCACCGCTAACACCGGCGACGGCGTTTTTCCAAGTGGTATCCACATCGTTGCCCAGGGGGTTGATAGTACCCAGACCTGTCACAACTACTCTTTTTAGTTCCATATATTTATGCGACTGTTCTGAACCGAAAGCCTTCGACTCTCAGTTGAGGAGTAAATTTAGAAAAACCGCCGTTCGATTCCTTGCGGAACTCGCGGCGGCTTTATGATTCTGCTGGCGCGAAGTTGCTACTTAAGCGTGTGCTTCAACGTAGCTGATAGCGTCGCCTACAGTTTTAATCTTCTCGGCTTCTTCGTCGGGAATGGTGATGCCGAATTCCTTCTCGAAGTCCATGATGAGCTCTACTGTATCAAGTGAGTCTGCTGCGAGGTCGGTTGTGAAAGCTGCTTCGGGAGTCACTTTTTCGGGTTCTACACCGAGTTTTTCAACTACGATGTTTTTCACGCGGTCTGCAATTTCTGACATGATTGTTGATATTTTGGATTAATTATTTCGTGTTTCGGACTGCAAAGTAAGCAAAATTCCTCCAAATACGGAAATTTTTATTTTATTCGGGACATAACTGAAACGTCAATCCTTGCCAAATGCTCTGTAAATAAGTGTATTAAGATAGTTTTACTGTTGTGTTATAAATTGTTAAGCGGGCTCGGCACTTGTGCGGAATTGGGAAAAAGGCGAATTTTTTTATTCTCGCGACCTAAACTTTTGTTTACAACATTTGTAATATTTATACATTATTCTGTAATTTATATGTAACTTTGCAGCGCAATAAGTAGAAAAGACTGTAATGGGCACAGAAAACGAAAATAATAATGAAATCTTGTCAGAGACCCCTGTGAAACCTGCCGCCGGCCGGCGCCGGATTATCGCGTGGGCATCTGTAGTCCTTGCCATAGCGGCATGGGCGGCGCTCATTCTGACAAACGGTTATGTGGCTCTCGGCGTGGCTCTTGCCGCCGCTGTCGCCGGATTCGTGTCGATGCCCGGCTCGAAAACCGCTTACAAACGTCTTGCTGTCACGGCAATAATCGCCTCCCTGGTGCTGATTGTGGTAGTAGCGGCTTATCTTATTGTTCTTCACGTAGCTTTCAGCTGACCGTCGCCTGACTGTCGCCAACTCTGCTGCATGAACCGGCGGAATTATTATTTTGTTAATTAAAATAGAAGTTGTATCTTTGCAGTGTCAAAACGACAATCATGCCGTTTTGATACATTAACCGAATAAAATACAGCATGTCATCCGTCTTCCTGACATATCGGGAAGAACAGTATGTTGGATGATGAATTCATCAGTATAAATTTGGAGCGTCTCGGCTCCACACATTATTCCCCCGGACTAATTCCTTGATTTCGCAGCTGTTCCGACAGCTCGGATTTTCAAGCATAAATAAAGAAATATTTTTACCCGATGTATAATCGCGAAGAATTGAATGAGATGTCCGATGCCAATCTCAAAGGCGTCGCAGAAAATCTCGGAATTAAAAAAATAGACTTAACTAACAAGGAGAAGCTTGTCTATGATATAATCGACCGTCAGGCAAGCGAAAGCGCCGCCCAGGCTACAGCACGCCGGCTTGCCTCCGGAAAGGGCGACAACGCCGATTCCGCTCCCAAAAAACGCGGCCGCAAGAAAAAACAGCCAGAGACATCAGCCGAGCAGCCTGCCGCATCGACTTTGGAGAATGCCCCCGCAGCCGACAGCGCTCCTGCCGATAATGCTCCGGCAGTTGTAGAGCGCAAGCGTCGCGGTCGTCCGCCCAAGAAACGTCCGGAAGAACAGCCTGCCGCAGAGTCCTCCGCAGTGGAGAATGCGCCCGTGAGCGATACTGACGCTACACCTGCTCCCGTGCCTGAAGCAGCCCCTGCCGAGCCTCAGAAAGATGAAGCAGCAGAGACAGAGGCTCCCGCGGCAGAAAAGCCGGCGGAAGAGGCTTCCGCATCGCGCTTCATGCCCTCGCGCGAAAGCTCGCTCGGCGAATTTTTCCCCCGCAGCGAGGGACGCAAGTTCGTTCCGCGCTCGCAGCGCGAGAAAGAGGAAGCCGCCGCTCAGGCTGCGCTCGCAGCCCAGGCAGAACCGGGTCAGCAGCCGGTACAGCAGCCCGCCCAGCAGATGAAGCACCAGCAGGGTAAGAAAGCCAAGAAAAACCGCCAGAACCAGCCTCAGCCCAATTATCAGCCGCGTTACAATTTCGACGGAATCCTCGAGGCTACAGGCGTTCTCGAGATAGTGCCGGAAGGTTTCGGTTTCCTCCGTTCCGCCGACTTCAACTATCTCCCGTCGCCCGACGATGTCTACGTCACCATGCCCCAGATCAAGGCTTACGGTCTCCGTATGGGCGACGTCGTCGAGGCAACCATCCGCGCTCCCCGCGAGGGTGAGAAATATTTCCCTCTGACCGATGTCCTCCGCGTCAACGGCAGAAGTCTCGAGTTTATCCGCGACCGTGTGTCGTTCGAGCATCTGACACCTCTTTTCCCCGACGAGAAATTCAATCTTACCGGCGGTCGCTCGTGCACGCTGTCGACACGCGTGGTCGACATGTTCGCTCCTATCGGCAAGGGTCAGCGCGGTCTTATCGTCGCACCGCCCAAGACAGGCAAGACACTCCTTCTTAAAGATATCGCCAATGCCATAGCCGAGAATCACCCTGAGACGTACATTATGATTCTCCTCATCGACGAACGTCCCGAGGAAGTAACCGACATGCAGCGCAGCGTCAACGCCGAAGTCATCGCCTCGACATTCGACGAACCAGCCGACCGTCACGTCAAGATTGCCGGCATTGTGCTTGAGAAGGCAAAGAGAATGGTAGAGTGCGGTCATGACGTAGTCATCCTCCTCGACTCCATCACCCGTCTGGCACGCGCCTACAACACTTGCGCTCCCGCGTCC
>JAGBDG010000086.1 GCA_017937625.1 Muribaculaceae bacterium
ATTGTGAAGAGGGAGCATAGCGGTGGCTATGTGACCGATGAACGATGGGCAAGTTAACAAAAAGACGCCAATCCGGTACTATTGTTAAAAAACGGCAGCTCCAGAGTCATATTCAAATATCAGCCCGCGGGTATCAAAGGCTGCGCCTCCAAAAATTCAGAGTGTCTTTATATCTTCGTCTCAGTCACATAGCCACCGCTATGCTCCTTCGGCTCAGCTATAAATCGATCTCAGACTTTTTGGCCTGTGGTTTATCAGATATTATGAAACACCTTCTTAGAAAGAGTCTTATGACTTTCGGCGACAGCCCCAGCATATAGCAGACTATCATCGAGCATGCATAGATAGCGAGCGCCCATGTGTGCAGGTAGCCGTCGTCGGGCGAGCGAAGCTGGGCAAGAACATTGCCTGGCTTGTCCGACAGAATGGAGTAGGGCATCGACGACAGTGTCCTCTTCCACCTGATAATGCCCCCTTCGGTGTAAACAAGCGCCTCGGGTCCGCGGACAAGCTGTTTCAGCGCTATCGGGTCTGCTGTATATACCTTGAATTCAGGGCGGCACCAGTCCATCCAGCGTTCCGGCTTGTCGTCCGTTCCGTCTATAACGCCTGTCATCTCGATGCCGTGCTTCAGGCAGTATTCGTAAAGACGGCTGACGTTGTGGGCATACGACAGATAGTGCATTCCCGGTTCGGGAATGATGAGGAAAAGCTGCGGCATGTCGGCAGAAACAATGTCTGATGTCACGTCGTTGCCGTCAGCATCGTAGACGCTTATTCCGCTGTCGAAACTGTTGCTCTCCTTAGGACTTGACTCGCCGACATAAGTCCATGTCGAATCCGGAAGATTCTCGAGGCTGAAATGCTCGCGTTGCCCGTTCTTTTCGTAGATGTATTCTGTCTCACTGTCCGACGACTGGGAAGCGAATATCTCTGTTCCGATTTTGTACGGACGGAAATCGACAAGCGGCTGCACCTGGTATCCCGTCAGCGCGAGATAGAGCGGGAAAGCATAGGTGAGTGTTATCGTTATCCATTGTATCTCCGCCGGATACAGTCCATTGACTTCCCGGTTATGGACAAGTAGAAAGGCTATCATCATCCCGAGAACCACGTTCTTGAGGAGTGTCGCGGTATTCGATATGTGCCACAGGTCGCCGAAGCAACCGCAGTCGGCTACGGGATTCTCGATGGCAATGTACACCGTCAGCGGCAGCATGAACAGAATCAGAGCCGCGGCTACCCATACCGACAGGCGTTTGAGGCATCCGGCGGCAAGCATCACACCGGTGCAGAATTCCACGCACGCAAGTGCCACACATCCGGCGACGATTGCCTCGTGTGGCACAGGAAGCTCCCATACGTCGAGATATTCACCGACTTTCAGCACGAAGCCGAACGGGTCGACAGCCTTTGCCCATCCCGATACAGCGAAAGTCGCTCCGATAATAAGCCGGAAAATGATGACAAACGCTTTTATGACTTTTTTCTTAACTGCCTCAGTCATTCTCTGTCAGGCGCACTACGCCGAACACGGCGTAGTTTATCATGTCGAAATAGTTGGAATCAATGCCTTCGCTGACTTTGGTCTCGCCGTTGTGGTCCTCAATTTCTTTTGTACGCTCAATCTTTGTCAGGATAAGGTCGACATACGAAAGCACGCGCATCGAACGCCATGCCTCGTCGTAATCGTGGTTCTTTGCCATCATCAGCGATTTTGCCTCTGCGGCAATTTCGTCGTAAAGGCTCAGTGCCTCGGCGCTGCTCATGTCCTTCCGGTCGGCAAAGCCGCGGCGCAGCTGGATTATACCGATAATGCCGTAATTGACAATGGCTATGAATTCGGGAAGGATGCCTTCGCCGACTGCCGAGCAGCCTTTTGTCTGCAGCGAGCGGATGCGTTTAGCCTTGATGAACAGCTGGTCGGTGATTGCCTCAGGTCGCATGATGCGCCATGATGGCCCGTAATCGCCTAATTTTGCAGCGAATACGTTTCTGCACATTGCTATTGCCTCGGTAAACTGGGCGTTAGTGTCTTTCGCGCCCGTATGTTTTTCTTGATTGTCTGACATGTCATTTTTCCGTTTCCGCAAAGTTAACTATAAATTCCGACCCCGCAAAATCCGCGCATTACGGCTATTTCATATTCACATCTTTGCGGAAGACGTTTATTCCTTGCGGAGTTTTAACTGGCGCGAGAGGAGATAGATTGTCGCGGCGGTAAGGACTACGCTGGCGAGGGTCGGAAATAAGGACCAAAGCTGAGGAGCCTCGACGAGAGCTTCAGGGGCGCCGTTGCGTACTTGCCACCATGCCACGATAACATAGATGACGTTGTTGAGCATGTGTGCCGCAATCGGTAGCATTATGCTGCCGGACCATAATAGAAGGTATCCGAAATATGCGCCCAGGAGCATTCTCGGCACGAAACCGAAGAACTGCATGTGGAGGGCGCTGAACACAAATGCCACGAGCCAGATGGCAACGTGAGGATTGACACCGCCTGTGACGAGAATCCGCTGGAAGCAGCCTCTGAAGAGAAGCTCTTCGGATACTGCAGCCGCCACACCGACAATCAGTATGTTAAGAATCAGTGCGCTCCATGTGCCTGTGCCGACAAAAGTCATAAGTGTGTCGTTAGCGGTCTGCTCGAGTGTGCGCATAAGCTGCTCGAAAGCCGCCATGCTCTCGGGAAGCTGAATGTTGTAATTCCAATATATGACAGCCTCCTGTGCAGGTATGGATACGATGGTGCACAGAACCACAAGAAGCAGCATCAGTGCGCTCGGACGACGTGTGAGGCACAGTAGCTCTGCGGGACGGCGCGTTATGAATACTGCAGTGCCTACCGCCGGGAGGATGAAAGCGATGATGTCCTGCGCCAGCGCGCTAAGACGCAGTGCCGCTGGAAGATTGCCCGACAGAACCTTGCCGAGGATGTATGAGACAGCCACGGTGAGGATATAGCAGACTATGAACATGCATAGCAGAAGTACGAGGCGCTTCGGGAGGCTGATTACAAAATCGGATTTTTTCATCGTAAGGGTAGCTTTTGATAGTAAGGTTCGGTAAGCCGGCGGTATTCGTCGGAATAGTAGCCGGAAGTGTCGCGCAGGTTCAGCGTCTGTTCGACATAGTCGCCGTCGGTGTCGCTGAAGTCCCAGAGAAGACGTGACGGAGCTTTGCCTGGAGCTGTGGCTACGCGACAGAGTCGGCGCAGTTTGCGCCGGCGCATCTCGGCATCGAAGATAATGCTGTCGTAAGCGTCGGCTGGTGTGACCATGCCGAGATGACCTCCTTCGGCAAGCGGAAGATCCAGCAGGGTATCGAAGCCGAAGCCGTTCTGATGGCGGGCGGCACAGCGCGCTGCGTCGGACGAGTGCTCGCCGTTGGTAAAATATGGAGGATTGGATATGATGATGTCCGGTGCGCCGACTGCGTAGTCGTTCACGTCAGAATGTACGGTCTGTAGCCGTGACGCCCACGGCGAATTGCGGAAATTCGCTTTCGCCGCATCGTATGCTGCGGGATCTATCTCGACACCAATTATCTCGGCGTAAGGGCATATCTCGGCGGCGAGCAAAGCAAGTACGCCCGATCCTGTGCCGACATCAAGCACCGAGCGTGCCTCGCGGTATGGTGGAAGAAACCATGCTGCGAGAAGTACGCTGTCTGAGCAGATTTTCATGCCGCATCCGCAGTCGTCGATATCGAAGTGCCTGAAATGAAACAGTCCCATGGCATTATCGGTTACGTTCGGGCACGCCGATGTTGTGCTTGTCGAAGATGGCGCGGGCGCGCCTTACAAACTCGTCGGCGCGGCTTTTCCACAGAGGATTCTGGACGCTTCCGGCTTCCAGTAACTTGAAATTATCAGAGGCACTGTTTCCTGCAATGGAGAAAACGAGGCTGTAAGATGCTTCTTTCATGCGAGCTACGCCGTCTTCGCCGCGAAATAGTCCCACATGAAGCATGGCGCCACCTCGGGTGTCGGGCGTTTTCATGTTCGAGAGGAAATTTCCCAATGAGTAAACGAGGGCAACCTCTTTCTCGGAGTGGTAGCGGTTTTTTCTGAACTCCATGGGCTGGATGACGTGAGGATGACCTCCGATAATCATGTCGACGCCTATCGCCTCAAGAAAATCGGCAAGGTGGCGTTGGGCTATATTGGGAAGGAGCTTGTACTCATCGCCCCAGTGGACGCACACGGCGACAAGCTCGGCGCCCGCGTTGCGGACAGCCTGGACGTCATTCTTTATGCGCTCGCGGTCGATGTAGTCGACGACCACACCGTCGCGCGGCTCTATTCCGTTTGTGCCGTATGTGTAGTTTAGGAAGCCTACCCTGAATGAACCGACTTTTACAACCTTGGGAAGCGCAGTGGCGCGCGCGCTGTCGTTGCTGTACGTTCCGACGTGGTCGAGTCCTCTCGCGTCAAGCTCCCTGATGGTCAATCGCAAACCCTTGGCGCCTCGGTCGAGAGTATGGTTGTTCGCCGTAAGGAACATGTCGAATCCGGCTTCTGCAAGAGCGTCGACATACTCGGCGGGCGCGTTGAAACACGGATAGCCTGAGTGCGGCTCCGGTCCGACGGGCGTCTCAAGATTGACAACGGCATAATCGGCGCAACCGATTATGCCGGAGATGTCTTTGAAACACTGGCTGTAGTCATATTTGCCCGAAGCGGTACGTGCCGCTTCAAGCTGTGCCTTATGCTGCATCGCATCGCCCGCGAAAACTATCTCCGCTTCATCGTAGCCGAAGACAAGAGAGAGAAGCGAGACGTAAAGAGGCAGTATAAGGCTCGCAATCATAGACCGTTGCGCCTCTTATATGCAACGAGAGTATTCATCATCAGCGAGCAGATGGTCATGGGACCTACGCCACCGGGTACGGGTGTGATTGCATTGCACTTGGGGGCGACGTTCGCATAGTCCACGTCGCCGCAGAGACGGAATCCCGACTTGCGCGAGGCATCGGG
>JAGBDG010000087.1 GCA_017937625.1 Muribaculaceae bacterium
GGATGAAACTCGCCGATAAAAACAATATCAGCTGGGTAGCATGGTCGGTTTCCGACAAGTTCGAGACTTGCTCCATGCTCCATCCGACAGCATCGTCGTTCGGCATGGAATGGAAAGACAGCGACCTGAAACCCTGGGCAAGACTTGTAAAAGAGTCTCTGAAAAGATGATATACTGACATTGCAGATAAAAAGCGACCGCACGCTCGAATCCAATTTCGGCGTGCGGTCGCTTTTTATCAGGGAGACTGTTCGGGCATCCTCTGATTTACTGCGAGATGCGTTTTATAAGGTTGTATGCCGGGACAACGCCGAGTTCGCCTGCCTTGCTGAGATCAGAGATGCCTTCGTAGCGGCGACCTTCCTTGAGAAGAATATAGCCGCGGTTGAAGTATGCCTCGCCGAAATCAGGTTTGAGGCGTATTGCCTCCGAATATGCGTCCGCAGCTCCGTCGTAGTCTTCTTTCTCGAAGAGTATGTTGCCTTTGTTGAACCAGATGACAGGCGTCGCCGGAGAAATGCGGAGAACGTTATCGTAATCTTCGAGAATGTCATCGAGAAGCTTGCGTTTGAGGATGGCTCGCGTTCCGGCATCGGTAGCGTCGGTATCGTCAAGTCTGTATCGTCCGAACAGCGCCTGCGCGTGAACCATATAGCCGAGGGCGAGGTCGGGTGCGGCGTCGATGGCGCGTTTGGCGTCCTTTTCCGCATTCTGGTAGTCGCGCACGGTAAGGAAATCCAGAGCACGACCGATATAGTCGACAGGACGCGGCGTGTGGGTGGCGAGGAATGAATTGTAATATTCGACCGACTGGAAATGACGGTCGGCTGTAGCCTCGTCGATCGCCGGAGGATTGTTGGTGACCATGAGCACAAAACGCAGCGACCGCAACGAATTAAGGTCGTCGACTTCCTTGATATAGTATGTGTTGCGGCGCAGCTCCGTGGGCGAGGAGTAGAAGGAAAGCATCATGAGAGGCTCGATTTCTATGCTGATGTTCCTGTCCTGTATGCGTCCGCGTATTGCCGTGTTGTTGTATTCCTCGCGAAGGTCGGCGTTGTCGTCGACTGTGATGAGCGATGCGAAGCGGCGCGATGTCGCCTCGTCTGTGCCTTTCTCTTCGGGGCGATTTTCGGGCTGCTCGCTCTCGGATTCTGGACTGATGCTGCCGCCGGGATTGTCAGAAGCGTGTGGCAATGCTTTAGTCAGGGCGTTGCCTTTCTTGTAGTCAGCCTCGGCTTTAGAGAGCTTGCCGAGCTGTTTGTACAGACCGGCTCGCATATAGAACGGCGCCGGCAAGTCGGGGCATGTCTCGGCAACCTTGCTTATGTCGGATATAGCCTCGCTTATGTTTCCTTTGTTGCTGTGGATGATGGCTCGGTTGTAGAGCGCGCGTACATCGTCGGGCTCAAGTTCGAGGACACGGTTGAAATCCTCGAGGGCAAGGTCGTTGGCGTTGACTTCGAGTAGAAGCAGACCGCGGTTGAAAAGTGCAGCCATGTTGTAAGGCTCGAGGGTGAGGGCATAGTCGTAGTCAGCCATGGCGCCTGTGTAGCTGTCGAGCTTGTAGCGAAGAAATGCGCGGTTGATGTAGAGTCCGGCGGCGCGTGGCTGAAGCCTGATAGCCTTGTCTATGTCTTCGAGAGCACTCTGGTAGTCGCCGTGACTGTTGATGGCTATGTCGGCACGCATGATGTAAGCGTTCAGCGAGTTGACATCGAAGCTCAGCGCCTTTTCGATGTCGGCGAGCGCCGCTGTAGTGTCGGCGTCGGCGAGGTATGTGCGCGCCCTGCCGAGGAAAGCGTTGGCGAAACCGGGATAGTAGCGCAGAATTTCGTTGAAAACACCGCGCGCCTCCTCGTTTTCCTTGAGCGCCGTCAGCGCCAGCGCCTTGTTGAACATGAGCGAGCGGTTGCGGGGCAGGAGTTTCAGCGCTTCGTCGTAGTCGTCGACAGCCATGCGGAACTTGCCGGTGTTCTGACGCGCCACGCCGCGGACTTCCCAAGCGTCGGAAAGGAACGGATTGAGCTCGAGTGCCGTGCTTGCGTCGGCTTCGGCGCCGCGGTAGTCCTCGAGATTCAGTTTGGCGATGGCTCGCAGAAAATAAGGCTGGGCAAGGTACGGCTTGGCGTGTATAGCCTGGTTGAAGTACTGTATGGAAAGCATATAGTCTTCAAAATAAAGCGCGTTCTGACCGATGCGGAGAACCTGGTCCGTGTTGACCTGCGCGTTAGCCGACATGGCGAAAACCACGCACAAAATCGGAAACAATCCCCGAAATATGTGAAGAATAATAGATTGCATTGACAAAAAGAAATGCGATAGGCATTATATGCTACAAAGTTAGTTATTTTCCGCTTATTCTGCAAATGGGCAAAAAAGTCGCTGCGTTACATGCCAACTTGCGGTGTAGGGGCAAAAAGAGCAAATATAATGGAGAAAACGTATAAAAATCCGCGCCGATTTTAAAATTTTGGCAAAAAAGTTGCACAGTCCGAAATTAAGAACTAACTTTGCATCGCTTTTCAGAAAAGCACCCAGGAGATTCGCTAGCTCAGCTGGTAGAGCACAACACTTTTAATGTTGGGGTCGTGGGTTCGAGCCCCACGCGGATCACCAATAAAACACTGAAAATCAAGCAGTTATCCGACAAAGATAGCTGCTTTTTTCTTATATTTAGCTGTAATTGCGCTCACATAGTTAAACCGAGAGTTAAACCGAAAACCAACATGAGCGAAACAGTTAATGTGGTATGCTACAAATCAAAAACTCTCAAAGACGGCTCGCACCCTCTAATGGTGAGAGTATGTAAAGACGGCAAAAAGAAATATCAGAGTATCGGTATTTCGATTCTGCCCTCTCAGTGGGATTTCAAGCGAAACGAGCCGAATGACCGTTGCCCCAACAGCGATGAGATTAAACTACTCATTCAGCAACGCCTGTATGAGATTCAGAAAAAAATTCTTTCTAACAGGATTGACGGTAAGGACTACACAGCCACCACTATCATTAATAGTGTCGCAGAGCAAACCAAATCTGCCAAATCAGTAGGAGAATACTATCTAACCTATATAGAAAATCTTAAAAAAGAGAACCGTATCAGATATGCGGGTATGTATGAGGTATCTTTTAACTCCTTTATAAAGTTTGCAAAGCATCTTGACATACCGTTTTCAGATATAGATGTAGCATGGCTAAAGCGATATGAAGCATGGAGTAAGGAACAAAACTTATCGGTAAGCACAATCAGCACACGCCTTAGACACTTGCGCGCAATTTTTAATCTTGCCATAATGGAGCAAGCAATTAAGAGTGAGTGTTATCCATTTCATGCTTACAAAGTTTCCAAACTAAGCAAGGAAAC
>JAGBDG010000088.1 GCA_017937625.1 Muribaculaceae bacterium
ATGGTATAGATTTAAGGTTAACTGGATTGGTTGTCGGGAGACAATCAATTTTTTTTGTATTAATACTAAATATACCGGAAAAATTAGCTAACTTAGCAGAATAACAGCCTACGGGCGATTTGTGTTAACATAAAAACTAACAGGAAATGCCAAAACTCAAACTATTAGGCGCCGCAGCAGCTATCTTCGCCATTGCAGCACCGGGCTATGCCGCCAAGACCGGCGGCGCACAGGACGAGATTATTCTTCATGCCTGGACATGGAGTCTCGATACTATCGCCAACAACATGAAACAGATTGCCGAAGCCGGCTACAACTACGTGCAGACATCTCCCGTGCAGCGCTGTTATGTGGGCGACGGCGGCGGACGCGCTCTTTTCAGCCAGCCCGGCGACAGCGTCATGGGCAAATGGTACTACTACTATCAGCCCACCGACTGGCAGATAGGCAACTATATGCTCGGAACACGCGACGACTTCAAGGCTATGTGCGACAGCGCCTATAAATATGGCGTCAAAGTGATTGTCGACGTACTTCCCAACCATACGGCTGTTGACCATACGGCAGTACTTCCCGGTCTTGACAACGCAGTAGGCGGTCATGAAAACCTTTTCCATGCCAACGGTCTCACCGACATAACAGACTATAACGACCGCTACCAGTGTACTACCGGAAAAATGGGCGGTCTGCCAGACGTCAACACCGAGAATCCCGACTTCCAATACTATTATCTCCAGTATGTGAACGACCTCATCAACCTCGGCGCACGCGGCTTCCGCTACGACACAGCCAAGCACATCGGTCTGCCATCAGACCCGCTCGACGCCAAGGCTGAGCGCAACAACTTCTGGGATGTCGCCACAGGTCGCGAGGCGGTCAAGGGTCTGTCGCTGCTTATGCCCGACAGTCTCTACATCTACGGCGAGGTGCTTCAGGACCGCAACGTAAAGGAAACCGAGTACGACGACTACATGGATCTCGTGGCAAGCAACTACGGTCATGTGCTCCGCAATGTCATCCGTCAGGGCGACACCCGCGTCGAGAATCTTGCCGACTGGCACCACCCGTCAGCTCCCGAACAGCTTGTGACATGGGTCGAGAGTCACGACACATACTGCAACCAGCATGAATCTGCCGACCTCACCGACGACCAGATCCGCACCGGATGGGTATTCATAGCTTCACGTGCCACCGGACGCCCGCTGTTCTACAGCCGTCCCGAAGGCAGCACACGCGAGAACTACTGGGGCACCAACCGCATCGGCAACCGAGGTAACGACGAATTCCTGCATCCGCAGGTCGTAGCAGCCAACAGTTTCCGACACGCCATGAAAGGCGAGCCTGAAAAGCTTGTCTATACCGACAACGGAGCCGCCGTTATGGTCGAGCGCGGAACAAAGGGCGCATCGCTCATCAACTTCTCCGGCAAGGAGCAGAAAATCAAACTCGAGACATCGCTTCCCGACGGCAGCTATACCGACAAAGTGAGCGGAACCGTCTTCAAGGTAGCCAAAGGAAAGCTCACTGGCAAGCTCGCGCCTTTCACAACCTACATCCTCTACAACAACTGACCGAATAAGTCTTAACTTACACGCCCGCAGACACGGCAACACGCGTCTGCGGGCTTTGTTTTTATCGACACGAAACAAAACCGCTCTCTTTATTTTATTATTTTAATAATAATTCCTATCTTTGCAAAAATACCGCAAAATCATCCATGAAAAAGCTATTTCTAACACTGTTCGCTGCTCTTGCCATTCTCGCCTGCTCCTGCGGCGGAGACGAGCCCAAGATAAACAACAACACCGGCACTGAAAAGCCTGACACACCCGACAAACCCGATACGCCCGACGTTCCGGTCACACCCGACAAGCCCGACGAGCCGGACAGCACTATCATCGACAGCCGCATGGCGTCCCTCAAGGTACGCGACCTTGCCCTCATCTATCAGGGCGGCAAGCACCGCATCGACTGGACCGAAGACCAGTTCGAGCCATACGTGACACACAAGTTCGCCGACGGCACCGAGAAATGGATTTTCGACGGCTACCTCTTCATCGAGTTCTGGGACGGAGGCGAGTATCAGTTCTCCCCCGGCTACAACAAGAAGAACGCCACTAAAGCTGTGTGGCAATGGTATCTCGACCGCATCTTCGAGCAGGACAAATCGCTCGACGCCCTCGACAAAATGATTGCCAAGAAAAAACGACGCCTCGGCAATCCCGGATTCCGGCACAAGATTGCCCTTACCGCCGTCGTACCTATCATCGGCACGTCGTGGGGAGATCTCAACGGCAGATGGCTCAACTTCAGCAATGCCGACGACCGTCGCGATGCCGTCAAATGGTTCATCGACGAGCTTTACAACCGCTTCAAGAGCCGCCGCTACAACAATATCGACCTCTACGCCATATACTGGATTGCCGAGAACACCTATTTCGGGCTCAACGAATCCATCACCAATGACGTCAAGAGCATTATCGACACCAAGGGTCTCGATTTCATCTGGATACCATACTTCGGCGCCGAAGGCGCTCCTAACTGGAAAACACTCGGCTTCGACCTCGCATATTATCAGCCAAACTACTTCTTCAGCAACGACATCGAATACTCAAGGCTCACGACGGCAATCAATTTTGCCAAGAAAAACGACATGGGCATGGAGTTCGAGTGCGACGAGCATGCCCTCTATCAGGATGCGGCAGGCAGGCAGTACCGCATGAAGCACTATATAGACGCCTTCGAGGAGCAGGGCGTCTTCGAGAGCATGCCCATCGCCTACTACACCGGCAACCACATGTTCATCGACATGGTAGAGAATCCCCACGAGAAAAATCAGGAGATTATGGACCGCCTCTGCGGCTTCATCGTCGACCGCCGTAAGCGCGCCATCGGAAAGTAAAAGACAGTAACCTATATAACTATGAGAAGAATCACAGCAATCATTGCGGTAGCTCTTGCCATCGCCGGCATAGCCTCATGCGGCGGTTCAGGCAAAAAAGGCTCCGGCGCAGATTCGACACAGGTCGACTCCGCATTCCTCAAGTATGACAAAGTACGCGACCTCGCACTCATCTATCAGGGCGGCGCGCACCGTATCGACTGGACAGAAGACCAGTTCGCACCATACGTGACACACAAGTTCGCCGACGGCACCGAAGACTGGATCTTCGACGGCTATCTCTTCCTTGAGTTCAAGGACGGACGCGGCGCACAGCTCTCCCCCGGCTACGACAGCATCAACGCCACCCGTCAGGTATGGGAATGGTACCTCGACCGCATCTTCGAGTCCGGCAAGTCGCTCGACGCACTCAACAAAGTCATCGGTAAGAAGAAAGAACAGCTCGGCGACCCCGGCTTCAAGCACAAAGTCGCTCTCACTGCCGTTGTGCCTCTCAACGGTCAGACCGACTGGGGCGAGCTCGACGGCAAGAAGCTCGACTTCAACAAGGTTGAGGACCAGCAGGCTGCGATGCGCTGGTTCATCGACCAGCTCGCCGACCGCTTTGCAAAAGGAAACTACGAGAACCTCGACTTCTACGCTATCTACTGGATAGACGAGGACATGGTCCACACAAACGACTTCCCCAAACAGATCAAAGACTTCATCCACAAGAAAGGACTTGACTTCATCTGGATTCCCTACTACAATGCTCCCGGTGCCGACCGCTGGAAAGAGCTCGGCTTCGACGCCGCCTACCAGCAGCCCAACCACTTCTTCCACGACGAGATTCCCGACTCACGCCTCACCGATGCAGTCAAGTTCGGCAAGGCACACAACATGGGCATGGAATTCGAGTGCGACGAGCATGCCCTCTCGCAGGACACCCTCGTGCCGCGCCAGTACCGCATGAAGGCTTACATCGACGCTTACGAGCGCGACAGCGTCTTCGAGAAAGCCCCCATCGCATATTATACAGGTAATCACTTGTTCACAGACATGTTCGAGAACCCCAGCCCCGAGAACCAGGAAATCATGGACCGTCTCTGCCGCCACATCGTAGAGCGTCGCCACCGCGCCCTCGGCAAGTAATCAATCCCCCCAATCATAACCCAAGCTGCGCCTCCCCGGCGCAGCTTTTTTTGTCTTCTGCCTGAACAGACCGAGAAGTAGCGCGGAGTTCTCTGAGTACTCAGAGTCCGCTGTTGGGTGTTATGGATGTTGCCTATACTTCGCATTTCGAGCGGGCGGACGCACCGCAAACGCCTGCGGTTTTTTACGGGGTATTGAGCGGCTTCGCCGCCTTGGCATATCTCCGGCATGCCTGAAAAAAAGCAGCCTCCGGGGTTGCCGGAGGCTGCCATGCTGAGGGATGAGTGCTTATTTCTTGACTACTTCGAGGTAGTTGGGGAATACGTCGAAGTGAGCGGTGATCTGGTATGTGCCTGCTTCTTCAATCTTGTAGTTGCCGGCGTTCTGCCACAGGCTGTTGAAAGAGCCGTCCTGTGTACCGTAGCTGAGTGTCCAGTCATTGTTGACGCAGATCTTGAACTCGCCAGCCTCGGCGAACTCCTGCGTGATTGTCCAGACGCTCTTCTTGCTGTCGGGAGTGAGTGCGGGAGCCTCTTTCTCGTTCCAGCCGTTGAAAGCGCCAACGAGGTTGAGAACAGGTATCGGAGTTGCCTTCCAGGTGAGGTCGATGATGTTAGCCTGGATGTAGTACAGTCCTGCGGTGGGCACCTTCATCGTAGCTGTGGAGGTTACGTCGTAGATCATCTTGCCGGAGAGGACACCATCCTTGTCTTCCTGGTCGCCGTCGGGACGGAATGCCACGCCTTGAATAGAGGGCTGACCTGTGAGCCAGAAGCGGTTGGAGAGGCGCATGGTGCCTTCGTAGTGGATGTAGTCGCCGGTGTTGGTAAGGCGCATGATGACGTCGAAGTTCGATGTCGACGAACCGTAGCCTGGAACCCAAAGATAGTCGAACGCCTGGTCGATGGCATAGGTGAGGGTCTCAAGATTAATCTTGATGATATACGGACCTTCCTGACTGATGACTGCGGCCTCTGTCTCTGCCTCGGGAGCTGCGACGAGAGTACCGGCGAGGTTGGACTCACCGGCGACAGCGCCGTAAGCACCTACCCATGTACCTGCCTCAAATGCCGACTTGGGCACAACTTTCCACTTATAACCGGCGGCTGCCTGCTCAGCTGTTACGTCTATCTTGACCATGAATTCAGGATGATCGTAGGGGTTGCCCTCCTCAATCTGCGTGAAGACCATACCATTCTTGACATTCCAGTCGCAGAACGAGCCTACGAGATAGTAAGCTGTCTCGATGACGTTTTCAGGAGCGCAGGGAGTGATGTTGACAACTCCGCTGTAGTAGTAGGTGTCGGGACCGCCGAGACGGACCTCGCTCGAACCGTTGACAGCGTATGCCGCAACGCGGAGGTAGGCATCGCGTGTCTCGGGGCTCTTGCTGATGAGACTGTTGAACATAGACTGCATCTCGGCAACGGGCAGAGTCGCCTTGTTGTCGTGAACAGACATTGTGAGGTCGAGCGTATTGGCAGCCTCGAAAGCATCGGTCGATGAGAACTCGCCGACAAGACGGAGCGTGTATGGCGACGGCATTGTGTCGGCTTTTACTTCGAAGAGTTCGACTGGCTGCTGTGCCTCTTTGAGAGCGGGAAGGTTGATGTTGCTACCCATGACGGAAGAAAGCGACACACTTGCCGAATTGAAGACGCCCTCGTCGGGATTGCTCTGTGCCGGCGGATTGGGAAGGTCGTATGACTCGCACGAAGCGAAGAAGAGACCTGCGAGCACCGCCAGGGCTATAACGGGATAATTTTTCATATCTGTTTGTTGCAATTGACGTTAATTAATTCTGTGGCGCTGTGATAACCACTTTAGGATTGGCGGAGTCGGAGAGATCCACGAAGAACTCAAGCGAGCCGGTGTAATTGGGGAAGCTGAAAGAGTCCTTTGTCTTGGCAAGTCCGTGCTCAAGTGTGCTTCCTGCCACGAAGTCGGGGAACTCGACGGGTGTATCGGAGTCGGTGCCGCCGGAGCATCCGAGGGAGTTGGCGTCCCATCCTTCAAGAGCGGTGTAGAAGCGGAAGATACAGTTGTCGGCAGTGAATCCGATAGTGCCGTAGTACTTCTTGCTGTCGATCTCGTCGGGTTTCTCCGAGAGAGCATAAGGAGCAAGAGCAGCCTCGTTGGCAGCTTCAGGACCAATCCAGTCGCCCACATAGTTGCCGATTACGTAGATTACACCGGGGATGGGGAGCTTGAGATAGCTCTGCACGCGGTTAAGGGAGGTGACGTTGGAGGTAACGACCTCGCTGCCCTCGACACCGCTGATGAATGCCTGACCGCGGAGGTAGACAACCTGCTCGCCGAGGTCGACGTACTGGTCGGGACTCTCGACGCCGTGGAGCTTGCAGAGTGCCATGGCAAGGTCAGCGTCCTTGAGCGTCATGCGCGAGAGCGTGCCTGTGCCAGTGGGAGTAAGTGTCTCGAAAGCGGCGAAATCCTGAGTAGTCGATACCTGGAGACGGTACTGGGCGACAGCCGAGAAACCATAGTCTGGCTGACCGTTGAGAACAACGTCGAATGTGCCGCCATCGTGAAGGCGATAGTAGTCGTTCTGGAATGCCGGAGTATAGATCTTGAAGGACTCGGCATTCGGTTCGTGGTACTTGGGATCGGTGTTCTCGCTGCAGGACGAAAGACCCGCAACGGCGACAGCAGCCGCAAGAACCGTATATAATTTAGCGAATTTCATAACTTATTCTGATTTAGGTTGAAATCAATAGCCTTCATTCTGTCCGACAGTAGCTACGTACTGGTAAGGCACGGGGAAGAGAGCGCGATAAGCGGGGATTGAAGCACCTTCGTACACACCGTTCTTCCACGACCAGAGGTAGCTGCCGCCGGTGTACTTGCCGAAGCGGATAAGGTCGCTGCGGCGATGTCCTTCCATATAGAGCTCGCACTGGCGCTCCTTAAGAAGGTTCTCGGCGGTAATCATGGTAAACGGCTCCATTCCGACGCGTGCGCGAACCTGATTGAGGTAGCTCAGACCGTCGCACTCGACACCGTGAAGCTGGCACTCGGCGAGCATGAGATAGGTATCGGCGAGACGGAAGAGAGGATAGTCGACATTGGAGAGCTGAGTGCCGTTGTTGGTATTGCCTGCTGTGTTCTCATAGTCGGTCTCAGGCGAGTTGGAGTACTTGATGAGCATGTAGCCGCAAGATGTCTCGTCGAATGTGGCGAGGTTGGGAATCTCTTCCTGATACTTTCCTTCGTAGATGAGACGGCGGTTATCGTCGCGGAGAGCGCGCGACACTTCGGGGCGCAGACGCAGACCCGACCAGGGCACACCCTGACTGTTGAGACGGGTAAGAACCTCGGCGGGAGCCGATTCAACCCAGCAACCTACGGTAAGATAAGTTGTGCCGCCCCACGACTCCATACGTCCCTGCTCCTGCGGAACAGCCCAGAGGATTTCGCCGTTGCCGACGTACTTGTCGTTGGTGGCGCAGAAGAGGTACTTGTACTCGGGAGCGAGCTGTATGCCTGTCGAAACGACTTTCTTGCATGCTTCGGCGCACTTGTCCCACATAGCGGTGCCGGTGTAGACTTCAGCATTGAGGTAGAGCTTGGCAAGAAGCATGTATCCGGCCTCGCGGCTCACGCGACCGTATGCCTGCTCTGCAGCGGGCTTGAGATCGGGAACGGATGCCTCAAGTTCGGCAGTAATAGCCTCAAAGAGCTGCTTGCGGTCGTAGGTAGGAGGTGTCTGACCGGTCACGGAGTATTCGTCAATCCACGGACCGCGTCCGAATAAGTCAATCATGTAGTAATATGAGAGACCGCGGATAGCGCGCGCCTCGGCGATACGTGCCTTTACTTCGTCCTCACTGAAGAACTCAGAGCCGTGTGCCTGCATCTGTGCGATGAACTCGGCGCTCATCTTGGCATTGAAGAACTCACGGGCAAAAGCGGCGTAGATCCATTCGTTGTCAGCGCTCCATGTACACATGTTGAGGGGCTGGTAACCGGGGTCGTTCCATTTCTCGGAAATGAAGCACTCGTCGGCGACAACTTCCTGAAGGTTGAAGTGGGTACGGGTGAAAGTACCTGCGCCGCCGTCCGACGTGCTGATGACGTCGTCGCGGTAGAGGTTACCATAGAGGCGACCGAGGAAACCGTCCCACTCGGCAGCTGTGGTAAGCTCAAGTTTCTGGTTGGGGTCGTTGGGCTTGAGGTCAAGGTCTCCGGTGCAGGACACCATCAGGATGCCCGACAGAGCAGCGACGCCCGATATGATATAATTTTTAATAGTCATGATTTCTTGATGTTAAGTAGTTTACCTAATTAGAAGCTTGCTACTACGCCGAGTGTGAAGGAAACCGGGCGGGGATAGACGCTGTTGTCGATACCGCCGTTGTAGACCAGTTCCGGATCAAGACCCTTGTATTTGGTGATGACGAAGGGGTTCTGTACGGCGCCGAAGAGGCGGAGACGAAGACGGTCCTTGAGAAGCTTGTCCCAGGTATAGCCGACGGTGATGTTGTCGCAGCGGATGAACGAAGCGTTCTGTACCCAGTGGTTGGATAACATGAGCTCGGTGTTACGGGTTGTCTCGAAGAGGTAGGTATTGTCGAGAACGTTGCTCAGAGGAGCGGTAGCCGTAGCGGAAATGAAGCTGTTGCCCATCATGTTCTGGTTGTATGCCCAGTTGCCGAAAGCGCCGCGGAGAGTGATGCCGAAGTCCCAGTTCTTGTAGTTGAAAGTATTGATCCAGGTCAGGGTAACGTCCGGATGGATATGGTGGTAGAGAATCTTGTCGTCCTCGTTGATGACGCCGTCTGCGTTCTGGTCGACATAGACGCCCTCAAGAGGATTGCCGTTCTGGTCATATACCTGCTCGTAAACGTAGAAGGTATTGGCAGCCTCACCTACGATGTGCTTCTGAACGTTTACTCCGTTGCCGATTCCACCTGTAGATGTGTCGGCACCATCTGCAAGACGTGTGATCTTGTTCTTGTTCCAGGCGATGTTGAGGTTGGAGTTCCATGTAAACTCGTTGGTAACGACAGGACGTGTGTTGATATTGAACTCGATACCGGTGTTGGTAAGGTCACCGAGGTTGATATTACCGGTGTTCGAAAGGTTGGATCCTGCGGGATAGTTAGCATAGACGAGAAGGTCTTTCGATTTGCGGCGGTACCAGTCCAAGCTACCGTTGATGCGGTTGTTCATGAAACCGAAGTCGATACCGACGTTCCATGTGTGGGTTTCCTCCCACTTGATGTCGCCGTTGTATTTGTTCGGGTAAGCGATCTGCACATAGTTGCCGTTGATGGGATACGTGTTGTTCTCGCCTGTAAGGACGCTGTAGATAGGCAGATAGGGGAAGTAGCTCTCTGCAATATTCTGCTGACCTGTGACACCATATTCTGCGCGGATCTTGAGGTCGTTCATCCAGCTGCGTGCGTCTTCCATGAAGCTTTCCTCGATGATTTTCCACCCGAGTGCCACAGCGGGGAATGTACCCCAGCGGTGATCCTTGCCGAAACGCGAGGTTCCGTCGAAACGTAATGTCGCCGTAAGGAGATAGCGGTCATTGAAGGTATAGTTGACACGACCGAAGAACGAGAGGAGCTGATAGCGGCTCTTCCAGTAATAGGTGTCGGAATACTGATAGTCGGCGAACTGACGGATTGACTCGTCTGTAGCCTGCGCGATTGCCGGGTCGACACGGTTATAGTTGTGGGTGGAGAAGTTGAAGCGCTGCCACGAATAACCTGCCGTAACGTCGAGGTCCGACTTGATTTCCCGGAAAGTCTTGTTGTAGTTCAGGTAGAAGTCGAGGAGGAGCGTATAGTTCTCGCCGAATTCCTTACCCTGTGTGGTGTAGCCGTTCTTGAGATTGATGCTCTCGACTCCGTCGGGGTTGGGATAGTCGGGGAAATCGGCAGTCTTGAAACCGAAACCGTTCTTCCATGCCAGCGGGCTGCCTGCGGCGTTGAGATTGGTCACCTCGCCGTGAGAGTAGTCGTAACCGATGTTGAGGTTAGCGCGGAGCTCGCGGAGGAAAGGCATCTTGAGGTCGAGCTGCAGGTTGCCGACGCTCTGGTAGACGTTGGACTTGCTGTTGTAGTCGTAAATCATCGACACAGGGTTGATTGCCATGAGAGTGTTGATTTCAGTACCGGGAGTAGTTGGACCGGCGATGGCACCGTTGGCAATGTATGTCGTCCAGTTGTTGAACACGTTGGGCGAATGGACGGGGAGCGTCGGGTTGAAAGCGATGGCTCCGCCGAGCGAACCCTGGTCGTAGTGGTTGCGGATGTAAGAACCCTTGAGGTTGACATTGACGCTCAGAAGGTCGTCGAAGAACTTCGGTGTAAGGTTGATGGATGCGCCGAGGCGGTCGTTGCTCGTGCGGCGGACAATACCCTGCTGATTGGAATAGTCAACCGAAACGCGATAGGGAAGGAAAGCAGCCGTACCGCCGACAGAGAGACTGTAATCGTGGCTGAATGTTGTACGGAGCACTTCTTTCTGCCAGTTCGTGTTAGCCTCGCCGAGAGCGGCAGCCTGAGGTGTGTCAGCACCGTAGCGCGAGATGATGAAGTCGCGGAAGCGCGACGCGCTCATCATGTCGAGGTAGTTGCGCGGAGTCTCTACCTTGAAGTTGGCGGCGAAGCTTACCTGAGGCTTGCCAGCCTTACCGGTCTTCGTAGTGATGATGATGACACCGTTCGAAGCGCGGCTACCGTAGATAGCAGTGGCGGAAGCCGACTTGAGGATGGTCATGTTCTCGATGTTCTCGGGATTGATGAGCGACAGCGGGTTGGAAGAACCTTTGACCGAGCCGCCTTCCATAGGCACACCGTCGACAACGATAAGAGGATCGTTCGAGGCTGAAAGCGAAGCGCCGCCACGAATCTGGATGCTTGCTCCGCCGGCAGGGTCACCGCCGTTGGTCGATACGACAACGCCGGGGCTTGCGCCGACGAGAAGGTCCTGTGCGGTAGAAGCAAGACCTGCCTCAATCTCACCGGGCTTCACGACGCCCACCGAACCGGTGGCATCGGATTTCTTTACTGTACCATAGCCGATTACGACGAGCTCAGACATTGCGACTGTGTTCTGTTTGAGCTTGACGTCGATTACCTGACGGCCGTTGACAGGAATCTCCTGCTTATCGCATCCTACATAAGAGAATACGAGAGTGCCCTTGGAATCGACTTCAATCTTGTAGTTACCGTCGACATCTGTCGCAACACCGAATCCGGTGCCTCCCAGAACTTCGACGCTGGCTCCGATAGCGGGTTCGCCTTCGGGCTCATACACAGTGCCTGAGACTGTGATTTTTTGCGCAAATGACGCTGTCGACACTGCAAGCACCATCAGGAGTGCCAGAAATGCCTTAGCGGTCGTTTGTAGACAAACGTTCTTCATGCAAAGGGTGTTTTTAGTTAATTTATATGTATATAATCTCTATTGTTCTAAATACGGGGGTACACAAAATACTGCATGCGATGCTCTCGCACGTCCTACATGGTAAGGTATTAGATTCTCGCCGTCCGGCTCATCTTGCTGCAGTAAATTTGATATAATCCTACGCTTATGGGAGAAGCCCTGATGGAGGACTTTCACAATTTATTCTGCAAAGGAAATTAATTTTTCTGTAAAATGTTCTACCAATTCGATGGAATTTAACCTCGAATCCGAATTTTAACCTTATTAACTTAATTTTCTTCACAGATTAACATTTGTCTCATTTAAGAGCCGCGAGTGCCCTGGAGATACGAGAGAACGCCTCGACAAGGTTTTCGTCGGAAGTGGCGTAGCTGAGGCGAATGTATCCGGGCGCTGCAAAAGCCGCACCTGCGACAGTGGCAACGTGCCCGCATTCAAGAAGATACATAGCGAGGTCGGAATCGGTGGCGACATGGCGTCCGTCGGGCGCGGTCTTGCCGAGATAGGCGCTCACCTCGGGGAATAGGTAGAATGCTCCCTGCGGAACATTGACACCCAGACCAGGAATCTCCTTTGCCAGACGTACAACGAGGTCGCGGCGACGCTCGAAAGCCCGACGCATCTCCTCAACACATTCCTGCGGACCGTTGTAAGCAGCCTCGGCAGCCTTCTGAGCTATGGACGAAGCGCCAGATGTCATCTGTCCCTGCAGCTTAGTCACAGCCTTGGCGAGCTCCGGAGGACAAGCGCAGTAGCCGATACGCCAGCCTGTCATAGCGTATGCCTTGGAGACACCGTTGATAACGGCAACCTGTCCGGCGAGCTCGGGGAAAGATGCAAGCGACACGAAGTCACCGCCTGTATACAGGATGTGCTCATAGATTTCATCGGCAATAACAAGTACCTGAGGATGACGAGCGAGAACCTCGGCAAGTCCCTTGAGTTCCTCGCGGGTGTAGACACTGCCCGTAGGATTGGAGGGCGAGCAGATAATCACGGCTCTCGTAGCGGATGTGAAAGCTGCCTCGAGCTTAGCGGGAGTAATCTTGAAATCGTCGGCTATGCCGGTGCTTACGGTGACAGGCTTTCCGCCGGCAAGCTTTACAAGCTCCATGTAGCTTACCCATGCGGGAGTGGGGATGACTACCTCGTCGCCGGGATTGACAGAGGCGAGAATGACGTTGGCGAGAGCATGCTTGGCGCCGTTGCCCACGACAATCTGCTCTGGAGCAAAATCGAGACCGTTCTCGCGCGACAGCTTCGCCGCGATGGCTTTGCGTAGACTGAGATAACCGGGAACAGGAGTATAGAAGCTGCAATTGCCCTCTACTGCCTCAACTGCGGCCGCCTTGATATGGTCGGGAGTATTGAAATCGGGTTCGCCAACCGAAAGGTTGATCACATCGACACCCGAAGCCTTCAACTCGGCGCTTTTCTGCGACATGGCAAGGGTCTGCGATGCCGAAAGCGAGCGCACTCGTTCTGATATTGTCTGCATAATATTTTGTGTTCAGTTTGTCCGGACAAAATTACACAAAAAAAACAATCAAGCAAAAACTTTATCATATCATGAGGCACAGGCGAAGAGATGTCAGTTGTCGGAGCGGATATGCTTGACGGCACGGGTCACATAATCGGACAGATAAACGGTGAGCAAGGGGAAAAGAACCATACCTGTAACTGGCATGAGGACGGCGATAATCTTGCCGGTGGGAGTGACCGGCTGTATGTTGCAGCCGACAGTCACCATATTCATCGCCGTCCACCATAGAGCGTCCCAATAAGTTGAGACTGTAGGATTGACGGGTGTCTCGAACTGATAGAAAATGAGCGAGCAGAAATATCCCACAAGTATCATTATGGAAAGATAGCTCATGAACAGGCTCGCAATAGCGTTCGACGACAGGTAGCCCATGACTATAGAAAGAGCGAGCGCGCCTCGGGCAAGAGGGATGAAGCGGACGAAATAGAGCGCGTTCGGGCTAAGCTGTATTCCGGTGACATCTATTATATTGAGATACGGTATGGAGAGCAGGAGAAAGAGTATGCGCTTGCGGAAATAGGAGCCTTTGTTCTGAGCATAATGCATTTCCACAAAGAAATCGATGATGAAGACAATGCAGACAAAGAACTGGAATTTCATATAGTGCCTGTTGTCAAGGAACGCAACCTTCGTAAAAGTATCGTATGAAATCCATACTATAAGGCTGACCGACAGCAGGAGCATGACGGCGTTCATTACCGCAAGCACGCGCCTGCCGTCGGGGTGACTTTGTTGTGATGAATCGGTAGCACTCATAGAATTGTTTTTAGAATTTTAACAACTGAGAGTTCCGATTGTTGCGTGCCAGAAGCGTTTTGCTTGGCGAATGAAAAAAAATTCGTAACTTTGGGGTGTAAAATTATGGCATCATCACTTCCAAAAGAAAACGAAGAACTGGTTGCGCGTCTGCGTCAGCCCGGTACGGTACGCACCGCCTTCAACGAAGTTATGCGCCTGTATTCCGAACCTCTCTACTGGCAGATACGCCGCATTGTCCAGAACCACGACGACGCCGACGACATATTGCAGAACACCTTCATGAAGGCCTGGGGCAATATCGAAAATTTTCGTGGCGAGGCGAAACTGTCGACATGGCTGTACAAAATTGCCATCAACGAAAGCCTCGGTTTTCTCGAGCGCGAGCGCAAACGGCGCAACATGTCGCTCGACGATCAGGAAGCAGAGATGATACACAACATTGCCGCCGACGAGGAATTCGACGGCGAGGAGCTCGCCCGCAAGCTACAGGAGGCGATAGCGTCTCTGCCTGAAAAACAAAGGCTTGTATTCAACATGAAATATTTCGACGACCTCAAGTACGAGGAGATGTCAGAGATTTTAGGCACCTCTGTGGGCGCCTTGAAAGCGTCGTACCATCTCGCGTCGAAAAAAATAGAGCAGTATTTTAACGGACACGATTAAACCTTGACACCATTCGTCAGTCAAAACATATACAAAACGAAACTATATGGAACATAGAAGCGACAACATACTCGACAATCCCTCGCTGAAGAATCTCGGCAGCCCCGCGGGCTACAAGGTTCCGGAAGGGTATTTCGAGTCGTTTGCCGAAAACATGGAGAAACTGCTTCCGGAGCGTCCCGAGCTTGAGCAAGTCTCCTTGCCTGCAACCGACCGTACTTTCTGGCAGAAAGTGCGTCCGTACGTCTATATGGCGGCAATGTTCGCAGGAATATGGATGATGCTCCAGATGTTCGCCATGCTCGGCAGCAAGACTACCCTCGAGCCGATGGAAAGCAATCCCATGATTGCCAACGCCCTGTCGACCGAAGACTTTGTCACCGACTATGTCTACCGCGACATGAGCTCGCGCGAACTCGTCGATGATATGCTTGACGAAGGTGAGATAGACGAGAACTACGAATTCACCGGCTTAAGCATGGACGCAGATGCCGAAGCCGACTCCGACAGCACGTATATTCTGCCATGAGCATGACCCGAATCATAACCGCCGCGCTTTTTGCGCTTTTTCTGACCGGCGCTGCCGCAGACGCATCCGCCCAGCAGTCGGAAATCAAGGATCTTGACAAGATTATTGCCGAAATAAGACCTTACAAACATAACTTCTTCATCAGTGAGCTGAAGCTGTCCAAAGACCAGGCGCGCGAGTTCCTTGCGCTCTACGACAAAATGGAAAGCGAACTACTGACCATCAACGAAGACACACGCGAGCTCGAGCGCAGCGTCAACGACGACCCCTCGGCATCGGATACAGAGACAGAGGCAGCCGCAAGAGCCACCTTCGAACAGAAACAGCGCGAGGCACAGGTAGAACTGCTATACTACGACAAATTCAAGGAAATCCTTACTCCGCGTCAGCTTCTTCAGCTGAAATCCACCGAAAAGCGCTTTACCCAGAAGCTTGCACGCTCGCACAGAAAGCTGCGTCGCGAAAAGAGCGAAAAGTAACGACACACCAAGCAGCCAATGCCAGTAAGAACACCGTCACAAATTCTTGAAGCTGCCCACGAGGCAGGTATTAAGAAAGCCGCAGCCACATCGCGCCGCGGTTTTTCCCGTTTATTGACAGGGAGCATTCTTGCCGGAGCATATATAGCTCTCGGCGGCGCGCTGTCCATCGCCGTAGGCTTCGGTTTCCCGGAAGCGGCAGCAGCCAATCCCGGACTGCAGCGCTTCATGAGCGGTCTTGTATTCCCGATAGGTCTGATGCTCGTGGTTATTCTCGGTGCCGACCTGTTCACGGGCAACAACGCCCTGCTCGTTCCGCCGCTTATGGAGAAACGACTCGGTGCCGGACGTGTCCTCGCCAACTGGACGATCGTCTGGCTCGGCAATTTCGCAGGCAGTCTCGCCGTGGCGTGGCTCCTCATCGCCTTACCCGGCACTCTCTCATCCGGACCCTACCCCGCCGCTATCGCCGGAATAGCCGCCGCAAAGACATCGGCAGGACCGCTCGCGGTTTTCCTTAAGGGCATAGGCGCCAACTGGTGCGTATGTCTCGCGGTATGGCTCGCTCTGAGCGGTAAGCGCCTCGGCGAAAAGCTCATTGCCTGCGAGATTCCTGTTTTCGCTTTCGTTGCCCTCGGCTTCGAGCACTGCGTCGCCAACATGTTCTTCCTCCCCCTCGCCGCAATGCAGGGCGCCGACCTCACTCTCGGAACCATGCTGACAGCGAATATCCTTCCGGCAACGCTCGGCAACATCGTCGGCGGCGCTATCTTTGTGGGTCTCTCGCAGTACTATCTCTACCGTCCGCGCGACTGACATGGCAAATCTTCTCAATATAGAAAATCTCACGAAGAGCTACGGTGTCCGCATGCTCTTCTCTGACATAACTTTCGGAGTCGACCAGGGCGACAAAATCGGCATAGTAGCACGCAACGGCACCGGCAAGACGACACTGCTTCGCATCATAGCCGGTCAGGAGACGCCCGACAGCGGCAAAGTCACTTTCCGCAACGACCTCCGCATAGAATATCTGCCGCAGGAACCTCAGTTCAAGGCAGGCTCTACCGTTTTTGAGGCTGCGCTCGACAACGAGGGCGACCCTGCCGCCAAAGCAGTAGCCGAATACCGTGCCGCTCTCGCCTCGGACAACGAAGACGAGATACACCGCACTTACCGCCACGTCGAGCAGCTGAACGCGTGGGACTACGAAGACCGCCTCAAGCAGCTCATCACAAGGATGAGACTCGACGAGGGCGCAATCACCGACAATCTTTCCGGCGGCCAGCGCAAACGCCTCGCGCTTGTACGTCTTGTCATGTCGGAACCGGAGTTCATCATGCTTGACGAACCTACGAACCACCTCGACATCGCCACGATAGAATGGCTCGAGGCATACCTTCGCCGCTCTCGCGCCACGCTGATGATGGTGACGCATGACCGCTACTTCCTCGACCGAGTATGCGGCAAGATTCTCGAGCTCGACCACCAGAGCGCTTTCATGATAGAAGGCAACTACGACATGTACCTCCGCCGCCGCGCAGAGCGCATCGAGGCGATGGATGCAGAACTTGCACGCGTGCGCAACACCCTCCGCAAGGAGCAGGAATGGATGAGCCGTCAGCCGCAAGCCCGCGCCGGAAAGGCGAAGTTCCGCATCGACGCTTTCTACGACCTCCGAGAGCGCTCGAAAAAGACATGGCAGGAGAAAAACATACGTCTCGAGAACTCGTCGTCGCGCATAGGCTCTAAAATCTTCGAGGCGGAGAACGTATGCAAGCGCTTCGGCGACAAAGTGATACTCGACAACTTCACTTACACCTTCGCACGGGGCGAAAAGCTCGGCATTGTCGGACCTAACGGCGTCGGCAAATCCACATTCATCAAACTGCTGCAGGGGCTCGTGCCTCTCGACTCCGGAAAGTGGGACCTTGGCGAGACACTACGCTTCGGCTACTACAGCCAGGACGGCATAAGCTTCGACCGCAACAAGCGCGTCATCGACGCCGTAACAGAGCTTGCCGAGGACATAGAACTCAAGGAAGGCATACATCTGTCGCCAATGCAGTATCTGCAGCGCTTTCTGTTCGAGCCAGCCGACCAGCAGAAGTATATCCATACGCTCAGCGGAGGCGAGCGCTGCCGCCTTCACCTCGCCACGGTGCTGATGCGCCAGCCTAACTTCCTGATTCTCGACGAGCCGACCAACGATCTCGACATCATCACCCTCGGCATCCTCGAGGAATATCTCTGCGACTTCAAGGGCTGCGTGATAGTAATCAGTCACGACCGCTATTTCCTCGACAACATTGCCGACCATCTCTTTGTAATGGAAGGCAACGGTGTCATAAAGGATTTCCCAGGCAACTACAGCGACTACCGCGCTTATCTCGACAGCGTAAAATCAGAAAAAGAGAAAGCCGAGAAAAGCGCCAAGCCACAAAAACAGGAGAAACCGCGCTCCGAAAGCCAGTCGAAGCGCCTTACCTTCAAAGAAAGACGCGAGTTCGAGCAGCTTGAAGGAGAAATAGAAGAACTGACCGCCGAAAAGAAAGAGCTTGAGGAATTCTTTGCGAGCGGTGCCTCCGCGTCGCCTGACGATTTCAAGACAAAAAACCAGCGATACAATGAAATAAACGAGCTTCTCGACGAAAAAGAGATGAGATGGCTTGAGCTTTCGGAAAAAGAATGAGACAGATGCGCGAAAACATCACTTTACTGTTCATCCTTGCGCTGTCTGTATGCGCATCGGCGTCGCAGACCACCGACACGCTGCGCAACCACCGCCTGCGCCCGCTCGAAGTACTCGGTATCAAGCAGACTCCCGGAAGCGGCATCGTCGCGGAAGCAGTCACAGAGATTTCCGGATCGGAAGCACGCCGCCTCGGCATAGAGGCGACAAAAGGTATAAGCACTGTCGCGCCCAACTTTTATATGCCCGACTACGGCTCGCGCATGACATCGTCCATTTATGTACGAGGGCTCGGAGCGCGCATCGACCAGCCGGTGGTCGGACTGACCGTCGACAACATACCTTATCTCAACAAGGACAACTACGACTTCGACGTCGCCGATATTGAGAACATCGAAGTGCTCCGCGGAGCGCAGGCTGTGCTCAACGGACGCAATACGATGGGCGGTCAGATAAACATCCGCACATTCTCGCCTCTGTCGGCAAAAGGGCTGAGGGTGCAAGCCGAATACGGAAGCGCCAACACCGTCAGAGCATCCGCAGGATACTACGCAACCCTTCGAGATGGTTTCGGCATGAGTATCAGCGGTCTTTTCCGCCACACCGACGGTTTTTTCCGCAACAAGCACACCGGAAAGCTGCTCGACCACGAGAATTCAGGCACACTGAGGTGGAAAACAGCATGGCGCCACGGCAGCGCACTGTCAGTCAACAACACTGCTACCGCGACAATAGCGCGTCAGGGCGGATATCCCTACGCAAGTTTCTCCACCGGGGACATCAGCTACAATGACACTTGCGCTTACCGACGCAATTCTTTCGCCGACGCCCTTACAGTGGCATGGGCGGGAAAACGCGTCGTCGTCACCTCCATCACATCGGCGCAATACATCGACGACCGGATGGACCTTGACCAGGACTTCACCTCCGCCGACTATTTCACCCTCACTCAGGACAGACGTGAGTGGACATTCACCGAAGACCTCTTCACACGCGGCTCCCGCGGCATCTACAGCTGGCTGGGCGGCGTGTACTTCTTCTACCGCAACGGCACGATGGACGCCCCGGTTACCTTCAAGAACGACGGGCTGCAGAACCTCATCGAGAATCACGTGAACGAGATGAACCCCAACTATCCTATTCGCTGGGACGAACGACGCTTCGTACTCGGAAGCACTTTCAGGCAGCGCAACACCGGTTTTGCCCTATACCACGAAAGCTCCGTCGCTCTCGACCGATGGAATTTCGAAGCAGGGCTGCGCCTTGACATCGAACGCCCTTCGCTCAATTACAGGAGTTTCGCCAAAAGCGGTTTCACCACTTTCCACAAGCTTCCGGACGGAAGCGAAGAAGTCTACAACAGAACACCGGTCGACATAGACGACAGCGGAGAGCTCCACACGACTTATGTAGAGTTCCTTCCCAAATTCACGGTCTCGTATAAAGGCGAGTTCGAGCCATACGTCACTTTTTCGCGCGCCTACAAAGCAGGAGGCTACAACACGCAGATGTTCAGCGAAGTGCTGCAGCAACGCATCATGGCGATGTTCGGTCTGTCATCTCCTCATACTCTCGAACAGACCGTGACCTACAAACCCGAGACAAGCTACAACTACGAGGCAGGCTTCCACTGGAAACCATCGGCACTTCCCGTGAAAGCCGATCTGGCGCTGTTCTATATCGACTGCCGCGACCAGCAGCTCACAGTCTTTCCTCCCGGAACAGTCACCGGCAGAATGATGACTAACGCAGGTCGCACACGCAGTTTCGGCGCAGAACTTACCGCGGTATGGCGTCCTACCGACGACATTACCGCTACCATAGCTTACGGATACACCAACGCACGTTTCGTACGCTACAACGACGGACGCAACGACTACAAGGGCAAACAGCTACCTTACGCCCCGTCAAACACGTTGTTCGGCGAGATTGCCTGGAACGCATCTTCGCTATCGTTCGGCGGCATCACGCCTTCGGTAACAGCCACAGCACGATGTGTCGGCGACATCTACTGGGACGATGCGAACACCGTGAAGCAGCCGTTCTATTGCCTCCCGGGGCTTTCCATAGACTTCAACGCCGAACGATGGAGCCTCAGCCTTCGCGGCGAGAACCTTACGTCGACGCGACATGACGTGTTCTATTTCGTCAGCATGGGCAATACTTTCGTCCAGCGCGGACTGCCACGTCGCCTCAGCGCAAGCATCAGGATACGGTTATAAAAAATCTCCGCCGGACGAGACGCACGGCGGAGACCACTCAGATTATAGCTATTTTATTCTTCGTACCATTTCGAGTACATCAGATAGTTCTTGGCTATCTTGACGTTTATCTCACGAGCCTGCGCCGGATCCACCATCTTGATGAACTTGGCGGGAGCACCGCCCCACAGCTCGTTGGCACCGATTTTTGTGCGCGACAGAACGACTGAGCCGGCAGCGACTATAGCGCCTTCACCGACCTCGGCATCGTCCATCACGACGGCACCCATACCAATGAGAGCAAAGTCGTGGATTTTTGCGCCGTGTATAGTGACATTATGACCGACGGACACATCGTTGCCGATTTCTATCGTAGATTTCTGATAGAGTGTGTGGAGGACAGAGCCGTCCTGGATGTTCACACGGTCGCCTATGGTGATAGTGTTCACATCGCCGCGAAGAACAGTGTTGAACCATACGCTGCAGCCGTCGCCCATTGTGACGTCACCGATGACGGTGGCGTTCTGAGCGAGGAAGCAGTCCTTTCCAATCTTGGGCGTAAAGCCTCTTACCGGTATTATAAGTGCCATATTATGTATTTGTCAGTTGTTAGCGGCAAGGGGTTCGGTGTGGGCGATGAGCCATTTGCGCGACTTTTCGTCGGTCAGGCACGGCAGGAGACGGCTGCGCACGGTAGCGTGGTAGTTGTCGAGCCATGCGATTTCTTCCTCTGTCATAAGAGAAAGCTCGAAAAGCTGACGGTCGAAGGGGAAGAGAGTGAGAGTCTCGAAACCGAGGAAGTCGCCGAACTCTGTGGTGAAAAGCTTGTGGCAGAGCACAAGGTTTTCGCAGCGTATGCCGTGGACGTTCTCGAGATATACTCCGGGCTCGTTCGAGGTGATGCATCCGGGACGGAGAGGAGCCTCGACATTGTTCAGACGGATGCTGTGAGGTCCCTCATGAACTCCGAGGAAGAATCCTACGCCGTGACCGGTTCCATGCAGATAGTTGAGACCGTTGCGCCAGAGATACTGATGCGCGAGGACATCAAGCTGCGCGCCACGTGTGCCGAGCGGGAACACGGCACGAGCAAGGGCGATATGACCCTTCATCACCAGCGTGAAGTCTTTCTTCTCGTCGGCGGTAGGCTTGCCGAGGCATATCGTACGCGTTATGTCGGTCGTTCCGTCGAGATACTGAGCGCCTGAATCGACGAGCAGAAGTCCCTCGGTACGGAGTGTCGCATTGGTCTCCTCGTTAGCCTCGTAGTGCACGATGGCTCCGTGAGGACCGTAGCCCGCGATGGTTCCGAAACTTTCGTCCTTGTAGTTCTCGCCACGGCTGCGGTATTTGTGAAGCAGTTCTCCTACGGTAAGCTCCGTGACCTTTGCACCGGAGGCAAGAAGGTCCTCAAGTTCCATGAAAGCATGCACGAGAGCGACACCGTCGCGCACCATGGCATTGCGGACGCCTGCGAGCTGCACGTCGTTCTTCACCGATTTCAGTTTTGCGGCTATGGTTGTACCGCCGTCGATAGCCCGGTCGGCGAGGATATCGATTATAGCTCCTGCAGTCTTGGCAGAATCCACCAGGACGTGCTCACATGAGGGGAGATTGCTGATGAAGCTGACGAAATCCTTATAAGGCTTGGTGACTACCCCCTGCGAGGCAAGATAAGCGCGCACAGAGTCGGTAAGCTTGGCATCGTCGATAAAAAGCGTGCTGCCGCTTCCGTTGATATAGAGGAACGAAGTTGCCACAGGAGTGTACTTGACGTCATTGCTGCGGATATTGAGCGTCCATGCAATCTCGTCGAGAGCCGACATGAGAGTAGCGTCGGCGCCGGCATCCTTCGTAGCAGCCATGATTGCGGCGATTTTGTCGCGCGCGCTTTCACCGGCGTACCTGATGTCGTGCTCATAGACCTCGTCGGCGGGAAGGGCGGGACGGTCCTTCCATATCCGGTCGATGACGTCGAAATGACAGTCGAGCTTTATATTCTTGGCTGCGAGTGCCTCCTTGAGCTGCGTAAGGCTGCTGTAAGGCATGAGCATGCCGTCCACGCCGACAGTAGCTCCGGCGGGAAGAGTATCGCAGAGAACCTGTGTCATGGACGGTGTGGTCAGAAGACCGTCCTTCATCAGCTTTATGCCCGTACCCTCAAGCTGAGCGGCAGCCTGAAGGAAGTATCGGGAGTCGGTCCACAGCATGGCGTCGTCGAGAGTGACGAGAAGGTCGCCGGCAGAACCGGTGAAAGAACTGAGCCATCGGCGTACCTGCCAGTGTGACGCGAGATACTCGCTCATGTGCGGATCAGCCTGTGGAATAATGGCGGCTGCTATTCCGGCGCTCTTCATCAAGCCCCTGAAAGCCTCAAGCCGTGCTTTGATTTCTTCTTTCATTTCAATAAGCTTTAAATTATCTGTATGTTTTTACCGGAACGTCGAAAGCGTCCGGTATATGTTCAACTTTATAGTCGCCGGGCGTGCCGGTTATTGCGAAAAGGTCGAACTGCGGGTAATGGGGCAGATTCTTAGACCTTATATATGCCAGAGCCGCATGCGCCAGACGTCTTATCTTCTTGTTGTCGACCGCCTCGAGCGGATCTACACCGGGATCGGTGCGCGTCTTGACCTCGGCGAACACCAGGCTCTTGCCGCGCATTGCCACAATGTCTATCTCGTCGTGACCTGCCCGCCAGTTGCGCTCGCAGATGGCATAGCCTTCAGAAGCGAGGATGTCTGCGGCTATATCCTCTCCCCATTTGCCGGTGTCGTTATTCTTTGCCATGGTCTAACGTTTCCAGAATGCGGGAGTAAAGAGAACGAGCACAGTAAATAGCTCGAGACGCCCGATAAGCATCAGAGCCGAGAGCACCCACTTAGCCGCGTCGGGCAGTATCTCATAACCGGCGCCATAACCTGTAACACCCGCGCCGAGCCCGGTGTTCGACAGGCAGGAGAAAGACGAGAAGAAACTGTCGACAAGAGGGACGCCCATTGCCGCGAGAACTATGCCGCCTCCTACAATAAGAAGCATGTAGATACAGAGAAAGGCGATGACCTTCGACACAAGCTCGTTGCTGACGACACGACCGTTGATTTTCACGGCGAGGACAGAGTTAGGATAGATGCAGCGGTAAAGCTCGTTGCGGGCGTTCTTGAATAGGTAAAGTATACGGTCGATTTTTGCACCGCCGCTCGTACTGCCGGCGCAGGCACCGGTAAACATAAGTACGAAAGTCAGAGCGAGAACGAAAGATCCCCAGGCCTCGAAGTTACTGACTGTGAAGCCCGTGGAAGTAATAGTCGAAACTATCTGGAAAAGCGGGTCGAGAATCACCTCCTGCCAGTCGTGGTAAGTGCCGCGAAGTAGGATTGTCACCGAGAACAGCACAAGCATCATAAGGATGATGACAATGTAGGTTCGGAACACATCGTTCATGCGCAGGCTTTTGAATTCGCCGCGAAAGCAACGGTAGATAAGGCTGAAATTGACGCCTCCGAGAAACATGAACACTATGAGAACGCACTTGACATATACCGAGCCGTGCCACTCCGTTATGCCCGCCGAGCTACTGGAATAACCGCCCGTGGAAATGGCGCCGAAAGCATGGCATACACTGTCGAAAAGGCTCATCGGTCCGAGTGCGAGCAGCAGTATCAGGACAGCAGTCAGAATCATGTATATTTCCCAGAGCTTCTTGGCTGTCTCGCTGATGCGCGGGCGTATCTTGTCGTGGGTGATTCCCGTCACTTCTGCGTTGAACATCTGCATGCCTCCCGAATGGTTGAGAGCCGGAATAATGGCAAGAGTGAAAAGGATGATACCCATGCCGCCTATCCATTGCATCATAGCACGCCAGAGATGGATTCCGTAGCTCATGCTGTCGACCGACACGATGACCGACGCTCCGGTGGTTGTGAAACCCGACATTGCCTCGAAAAAGGCATCGCTGAACGAAAGGGGATGAGCGCACAGGAGAAAAGGCACCAGCCCGAAGAACGAGAGCACCACCCAGACAAGCGCAGTCAGCAGAAAACCGTCCCTCTTGCCAAGATACTCGCTGTGCGGATTGGCGAAACGGGAGGCTGCAATGCCGCAGATTCCGGTGAGCAGGGCACTGATGCCGAATGCTTTCCAGTCACTCTCATTATAGTATATACTAACCCCCATGGGGAAAAGCATGAAGAATGTCTCGATCAGCAAAAGCCATCCCACGACGCGCACAAGCATGCGCGTGTTGACAAGATGTGACCTTAACTGACGGATAGTTGCCATTGTTTCAACTGAATAAACGTTCCATCTTATGCAACGCGCCTGATAGACACAGCAGAAGCACGTGGTCGCCGGGTTGAATATGTGTCGTACCCGTAATCAGCATTCCCTTGTCGTCGCGAATCAGACCGGCGAGAGTAAGTTCGCGCGGCAGATTGAGGTCGCGGACAGCGGCTCGCGTAATCTTCGAGCCTTCCCGCGCCTCTATTTCGGCAATCTCGGCATCGGCGAGTGCCATGAATTTCGACGAAGATGAATCGGCGTCGAGAAGCAGCTGAAAGATTGTGCTTGAAGCAAGGAGCTTTTTGTTGACTACCTTGCCTATGTTGAGACTCTCTGCCTGCGAGATGAACTGTATGGACTCGACCTCGGCCGCGGTCTTTTTGACGGCAAACTCCTTTGCCGTAAGACAAGTGAGGATATTCGACTCGCTATTGTCCGTGAGAGCGAGGAAAGCGTCCATGTCGGATATGCCGAGATCGGCAAGGAGCTCGGGGTCGCGGGCGTCGCCGTGGATAATCTCGCAGTCGGGACATTTCTGGGGAAGCATGCGGCAGCGGTCAAGATTTTCTTCTATAATCTTGAACCTGAACCGGTCACCTGCAAGATTGACAAGGCGTATCGCTATCTTCGAGCCGCCCATGATGAGGACACGGCGTATGCGATACTGGGTCTTGCCGGTTATCTCGATAAGCTCGTCGATGTGGTCGCGGGTTGTGGTGATGTATAGAATATCGCCGCAGAGCATCGTGTCGTTGCCTCGCGGGATGATGGTCTCATGGTTGCGTTTGATTGCCGAGACGTGGAAGTTTCGGTTTGCAGTAGCGAAGTCACGGAGCCTGATGCCTACGAGCGGCGCGCCTTCACGAAGCTTCACTCCGGCGAGGATGATGCGCCCGTCATGGAGCTCGAACCAGTTGCGCGCCCACGGATGTTCGAGAGCGGTCACAAGCTCTTGCGCCGCAAGGTATTCCGGATAGATGACTCTGTCCACGCCCATGCGGCGGACATGCGCGGCGTTCTCGGGATTCATGAACTCATAACTGTCAATCCTTGCCACAGTATTGTGCGCCCCGAGATTCTTGGCTATGGAACATGCGACTATATTGTTTGACTCGTATGGGGTTACGGCAATAAAGAGGTCACACTGCCCCACCCCCGCCTCACGTAACGCCGAGAATGTCGTCGGCTCGCCCACATACGTCATAAGATTGAGGCTGGCATCGAGTCTTGCCAGACGCTCCGCATTGGTATCGATGAGCGTTATATCCTGTTCTTCATTAGAAAGAAGCCGCGCGAGATGTGAGCCGACTTCACCGGCTCCGGCAATAACTATTTTCATTTTCCGGAGTTTTTAGATACAGCCTCGCTGATAGCCGAGACTATGGAATCGACGTCGAAACCGGCGATACGGTGCTGCTCGGCAGGCGTACCCTGAGGGATGAACTCGTCGGGTATGCCGAGACGGCGGACAGGCACACTGTAGCCGTTCGCAGTCATCCATTCGGCGACGGCACTCCCGAGACCGCCGTTGACCGTTCCATCCTCGACGGTGATTATGGGGCAGCTCTTGGACGCTACTTCGCGAAGAATGTCCTCGTCGAGAGGCTTGAGGAATATCATGTCGTAATGCGCGGCATCGGCGCCGGAGATTTCTATCGCCTTTGCTACATCGGCGGCTACAGGACCTATCGACATGACAGCCACCGCATTGCCGTCGCGCAGTTTCTCACCTTTGCCGATGGGCATCTCCTCGAAGGGATGACGCCAGTCGGCTGTATCGGCTGAGCCGCGCGGATAGCGGATTGCGAAAGGTCCGATCTTGCGAGCCTGAGCGGTGTACATGAGGTTGCGGAGCGAGCGCGCGTCGCGTCCTGCCGCCACAGTCATGCCTGGGACGGTGCGGAGGTAGGCGAGGTCATAGGCGCCGTGATGTGTGGCACCGTCCTCGCCGACAAGTCCGGCACGGTCGATGCAGAATGTAACGGGAAGATGCATCAGAGCCACGTCGTGGATGATATGGTCATAGGCACGCTGCAGGAAACTGCTGTAGATAGCGACAAAAGGCAGCATTCCGTCTTTGGCAAGACCGCCGGCGAACGTGACTGCATGTCCCTCTGAAATGCCGACGTCGAACACACGCTCGGGGAGTTCCGCCTGCATGGTGGCTACCGACGTTCCGGACAGCATGGCGGCGGTGATGCCTACAATCGACGGATTTGTCTTCGCAAGCTCGAGAAGGGTCTCGCCGAAGACGTCCTGATATTTCGGAGGAACGTCGGGACCGGTCGGACCGGTAAGACGCTCGCCAGTGGCAGGATTGAACTTGCCGGGAGCATGCCAGTGTGCGGGATCTTTCTCGGCAGGCTCATAGCCTTTGCCCTTGACCGTCGACAGGTGGAGGATGCGGGGTCCGTCCATGTCGCGGATTTCGCTGAGCACCTTGACGAGTGTAATGACGTCATGACCGTCAAACGGTCCGAAATAGCGTATGTCAAGACCCTCGAAGAGGTTCTTCGAGCGGGTCAGGAGGCTCTTGAGACTGTTGGTGAAACGAAGAATGGCGCCGCGACTGCTCTCGTTAAGCAGATTATGGCGCAGAAGCCACTTGTACAGCTTATAACGGAGGTCGTTGTACCTTTTCGAGGTAGTGAGATGAGCGAGATAGGTATTGAGAGCTCCGACGTTGCGGTCAATCGACATATCATTGTCGTTGAGCACAATCAGGAGGTTGTTGGGCGTGTTCGAGGCGTTGTTGAGTCCTTCGAAGGCAAGTCCGCCGCTTATGGATGCGTCGCCCACTATCGCCACTACATTGCGGCGCGGACTCTCGCCCTTGAGCTTCGATGCGACAGACATGCCGAGGGCAGCCGATATGGAGTTTGAGGCATGTCCGGCCGAGAAGGTATCGTACTCGCTCTCGGCAGGGTTGGGGAAACCGCTGAGACCGTTGAGCTTGCGGTTGCCGCCGAATGCCTCGCGGCGCCCAGTCAGTATCTTGTGTCCGTATGCCTGATGTCCGACGTCCCACACGAGGCGGTCGTAGGGCGTGTCGAAAACATAATGAAGAGCGACCGTCAGCTCCACGGCGCCCATGCTTGAGGCAAAATGCCCGGGATTGGAAGACAGAGACGTTATGAGGAACTCCCTGATTTCGGAGCAAAGCTGAGGCAACTGCTCTACATCGAGCTTGCGCAGATCGGCGGGTGTGCGGATTGCGCTGAGCAATGTTTCGCTTTTCGATGTCGACTCGTTACTCATTTCTTCATTATATATTTCTTATACATCGGCACAAAGACTATAATTGCCGACGCAACTATTACGAAAGCAGTGTACAGAGTAAAAGGAGTGCTCGCCAGAAGATATATCACCAGCCCGAGCCATAACACTCCAAGAATGACAAAGCGTACTATTACCGATGTTTTCATTCTTATTATCTCTTTTAACACGCAAATTTAAGCAAAATCCCCGACAAAAGAAAATACCGCAGCAAAACCGAGAGAAAGAAGGCTGAAAAATGAGGCTGACTCGGAGTACTCAGAGTACTCTGAGTTCCCGACCAGAAAGTGTAAAAGTTTGTTAAATCTTAGTACTTTGTATTGCATAGTACTATAAAAGCGATTAACTTTGCAGCATAAACATAAAAGCAGCCCTTTGATAATCTACAATCTGACGTAGAAAATGAACATCGACAATCTGAAATCCCAAATGCGCAAGGGCATGCTGGAGTTCTGCGTGCTCCTTCTGCTGAAGAACGGCGACGCCTACGCATCCGAGATAATCGCCCGGATGAAGGAGGCTCACCTGATAGTGATGGAAGGCACGCTTTACCCTCTGCTCACGCGTCTCAAAAACGACGGTGTACTCACCTATCGCTGGGAAGAATCGCCTTCGGGTCCACCGCGCAAATACTATTCCATCACTCCAGGTGGAGAAAGCATGCTCGAACAGCTCAGACTCTCCTGGGATGAGATTAACATCACCGTCAACCACCTACTTGCCAACGAAACAAAATCTACAGTCAATCCACAATGAAAAAAACTTTTCCCGTAAACATCGACGGACAGATCTTCTACATTGACGAAGATGCATACAATCTTCTGAACAAGTACCTCGAGCAGCTGCACATTTCGTTCCGCGGCGAGGAAGGCAAAGAGATTGTCAGCGACATAGAAAGCCGCATCCGCGAACTTTTCAACAACCGTCTCGAAGGCGGCAAGAGCGTCGTCACCCTCGCTGACGTCAACGAGGTAATAGAGACCATGGGACGCCCCGAGGACATCTCCGACAACAACGAAACCGAGCGCGGGAACACCGAAGAAAAAAAATCGGAGCCGCGCGAGGAACAGCCGTTCATAACCATCAATCTGCCATCGCGCAAGAAGCTCTACCGCAGCACGACAAACAAGATATTCGGCGGCGTGTTCGGCGGTCTTGCGGTATATCTTGGCTGGAACGCGAACATCATGCGCCTGTTCTACATCGCACTGGCATGCGTCTCGTATTTCTGGCCTCTGACCGTCCTCTACCTTATTGCATGGATGATAATACCAGCCGCGGTCTCGCCTAAGCAGATTTTGGAGATGAAAGGCGAAAAAATCAACATCGATACCGTCGGTCAGGCAGTGAGGGAGTCGATACCGACTCCTCCGCCCTATAGCGAGGAAGATGACAACATATTCTGGAAAACAGTATCGAGCATCATCGGCAAGACGCTCATGGCGTTCCTCGGATTCGCCACCGGATGCGTAACCGTCATCAGCATGATATTTTCCCTCGTGATACTTGTTGCAATCATCGCCTGGACATTCTTCTCTTACCCCGCACTGCTCGAGGGTTTCGATATACCAATCCGACTTACCAGTTTAGTACCGGGAATGATAATGCTCGTTTCAGCCCTGCTCCTTGCCATCGTGGTCTGCGGCAGCATCACATGGGGCGCCATATCGGTAGTGTTCAATACCCGCGGCATGAACACAGCGGCAATCTGGAGCGCAGTCATCCTGTCGGTATGCTGCATAGTGACAATGATATGCTGCTCACCATTCATATAAAGAAATAGAAACAACTTCGTATAGGAGAAAAAATCCCCGACCTGCGCGAGCCGGCCGGGGATTAAAGCATTATGACAGTGATATCAGTCTTCGAGGGAATGGATAACGAGACCGGAGCGGAGCTTGGGCTCGAACCATGTGGTTTTCGGGGGCATGATGTTGCCGCTGTCGGCGATAGCCATAAGCTGGTCCATGCTCACGGGATAGAGAGCGAGCGCAAATGCCATTTCGCCAGAATCGACACGACGCTTGAGTTCGCCGAGACCACGGATACCGCCGACGAAGTCGATGCGTTTGTCGCTGCGTAGGTCGGTGATGCCTATGAGATCGCGGAGAATGAGGTCGGAAGATATGGTAACGTCGAGAACGCCGATGGGGTCGCTGTCTTTGTAAGTGCCGGGACGCGCTGTGAGCGAGTACCAGTGTCCTTCGAGATACAGGGCAAAGTTGTGGAGAGCGACGGGAGTATAGATTTCCTCTCCTTTGTCCTCCACGACGAAGTTCTTCTCGAGTTTTTCAAGGAATTCGGCGGCCGACATGCCGTTGAGGTCGCGGACAACACGGTTGTAGTCGATAATCTTGAGGTGCGAGGCAGGAAAAGCCACGGCAAGGAAATAGTTGTACTCCTCGTCGCCACGGTGATTGGGGTTCTGCGTGGCTTTTTCGGCGCCGACAAGAGCGGCGGCGGCGCTGCGGTGATGTCCGTCGGCGATGTAGAGATACGGTATAGCGGCGAAAGCCTTCGTCACACGCTCGATGAGCGCGGGGTCATCGATGACCCAGAAGTGGTGTCCGAAACCGTCGGGAGCGACGAAATCATATTCAGGGCTGCCTGCAGTTACGATCTTGATGATGTCGGCGAGCTCGGCATTGTCGGGGAATGCGAAAAACACCGGTTCGATGTTCGCATTGTTGATGCGTACATGCTTCATACGGTCTTCTTCCTTGTCGCGGCGCGTAAGTTCGTGCTTCTTGATTCTGCCCTCCATATAGTCGGCAACGCTTGCGGCGACAACGATACCGTACTGAGTCCTGCCGTTCATCGTCTGGGCATAGATATAGTAATGCTCCTTGTCGTCCTGCACAAGCCAGCCCTTGTCACGGAACATGTGGAAATTATCCACAGCCTTGTCGTAGACCTTAGGGTCGTGCTCGTCGGTACCGGGAGCGAAATCTATCTCGGGCTTGATGATATGATAGAGCGACTTGGGATTGCCATTAGCTTCTTCGCGCGCTTCCTCGCTGTTGAGAACGTCGTAGGGACGCGATGCCACTTCCGTCACCATCTCGCGGGGCGGACGTATTCCCTTGAAAGGTTTTACAGTTGCCATTTGGTAAACAGTATAGATTTAATGGTTTGGTTATATGTGTTTTTCTTTGATTATAAGCTGCGCACTATTGTCTCTGTACGGTCGGGACCCACGGAAACAAGAGCCACGGGCACGCCGACTTCCTTCTCGATGAACGACACGTAGTCTTTGAAAGCCTGCGGAAGCTCGTCGTAGTTGCGGATACCGGAGAGCTTGGTCTTCCAACCGGGGAATTTCGTATAGATAGGCTCGCATACGCCCGCGCCTTCAGCGTTGTCGCCTGCCGAATAGGGAAAGTCGGAAGTGACTGTGCCGTCGGGAAGCTGATAGGCGGTGCAGACCATGATTTCGTCGAAGTCGTCGAGGACGTCGCTCTTCATCATGATGAGGTGTGTGGCGCCGTCTATCATAACGGCATAGCGCAAAGCCACCAGGTCGAGCCAGCCGCAGCGGCGCTCACGACCCGTCACAGCACCGTATTCATGCCCTATCGCGCGGATAGTGGCGCCGGTCTCGTCGAAAAGCTCGGTAGGGAAGGGACCGCTGCCGACGCGTGTGCAGTATGCCTTGAAGATGCCGTATACCTTGCCGATACGTCCGGGGGCAAGACCGAGACCGGTGCATGCTCCGGCTGTGATGGTGTTGCTGGAGGTAACGTAGGGATACGAGCCGAAGTCGACATCGAGCATGGTGCCCTGAGCGCCCTCGCACAGGATGCTGTTGTTATTGTCGAGAGCCTTGTTGACGTAATGCTCGCTGTCGATGAGGTCGAAGTTGCGGAGATAGTCGATGGCGTCGAACCAGTCCTGCTCTGCGTCGACAAAATCCTTTGTACCTGCAACAGGCATTCCGGCTGCCTCGAGCTGCTCGAGGTGAGAGTCGCGGATAGCGCTGTAGCGTGCGCCGAAATCGTCGGAGAGGATGTCGCCTACGCGGAGACCGCGGCGCGCTACCTTGTCGGTGTATGTAGGACCGATGCCCTTGCCGGTGGTTCCGATTTTGGACGAGCCCTTGGCGCGCTCGTTGGCGGCGTCGAGACGGCGGTGCGTCGGAAGGATGAGATGCGCCTTCTTCGAAATCTTGAGAATGCCGCGGAGGTCGATACCCTCTGCCTCGAGAGCCTGAGCCTCGTCGCGGAAAAGAACCGGATCGAGGACCACACCGTTGCCGATAATGTTGGTTATAGTGGAGCCGCCGCCACCGAAAATGCCCGAGGGTATCGAGCGGAGCACGTGCTTGCGTCCATCGAATTCGAGAGTATGACCGGCGTTCGGACCGCCCTGGAAACGAGCGACCACGTCGTAGTCGCGTGCGAGTACATCCACAATTTTTCCTTTACCTTCGTCGCCCCATTGCAGGCCTAAAAGAATATCGGCTTTCATCTGTTGTTTATTTATTTTTTTGTTTGGTTTTAATATTTTTGCCGGCTGACGCCGCTTTCTTCATCGCTCTTACGCACGAGGGGCAAAGACCCGTCACTGTGAGGTCGAATCCCTCGGTTGCGAGACCACGGAAATGATGTTCGGCAAGTATCGACTCAATCTTGCTGTCGTGCACCGCGCGAGACTTGCCGCATCGACGGCAGAAGACCCTTATGGTCCTGCCGCAGCCTATAGAGAAACGGCGCTCGTTGCCGTCGCCGGCAATCGGCGTGGCAATACCGCAGTCACACAGCAATGCGAGACTGTTGTAGACTGTCGCCATGGAGACATGGACATTGTTTTTCTCTATCGACATGTGAAGCTCGCGCGCAGTGAAGGACCGGGCGGATGCCAAGGCTGCGTCGAGCACCATCTGGCGCTCCTGCGTCAGGCGCGCACCGATATGGTCGAGATATTCGATGAATACCCGACGCCACTGTGAACTTATATTGTTTTCGCCTGACATTGCACGGTTATTGAGGCTTCACTCCGCAAAATTAGCAAATATTTTAATAAAAATAACTAACTTTGTGCTCAAAGTACGAATAGAAATGGAAAACGAAAAGCAAACAGCCCGCAAGCTCGACATGAACGACTACTACGAGCTCACGTTCACCTTCGCTCCGGCAGACAGCGATGCCGCCGACTATCTTGCCGCACTTCTTGCCGACGCAGGATTCGAAAGTTTCGTCCAGGACGAGAACGACCCGGGCAGCAAGATGACAGCCTACGTTCCGGCACCGCTCTACAACGCCGAAGCCGTCGAGGAAGCGGTCGGAGAACTGCCTTTCGACACCAAGGTGTCACACAGCTGCGAGCTTGTTCCCGGACAGGACTGGAACTCCGAATGGGAGAAGCACTACTTCAAGCCAATCGTAATAGAGGGGCGTGTGGTGGTGCACAGCAGTTTCCACACGGACGTACCCGAGGCCGAATACGACATCCTCATAGACCCGCGCATGGCTTTCGGCACGGGTCATCACCCTACTACAACCCTGATGCTCCGCAGCATTCTCGACACCGACATAGAGGGACGTAACGTCACCGACATGGGAACAGGCACTGCGATTCTCGCCATTCTCGCCGCCATGCGCGGCGCGGCGAGCGTAACGGGTATCGAAATTGACCCGGCGGCAGCCGACAACGCCGTCGACAACGTCGCGCTCAACCTGCCCGGATGCCCCGACGCCGTCAGAATCATACGCGGGGACGCCTCCGCGCTGCCCGACATCCCTAAAGCCGACATTTTCCTCGCCAACATAAACCGCAACATCATTACAGCGGATGTCAAGGCTTATGCCGAGGCGATGAAAGACGGAGCGCAGCTCACCGTGAGCGGTTTCTATGTCGAGGACCGTCCGGTGGTGGCAGCAGCAGCCGAAGCAGCCGGTCTTGTGCGCGTCGCAGCCGATGAAATCGACAACTGGTCATCCATGACATTCAAAAAACAAGCATGAACCTCCGACGTTTTGCCGTTTTATCCCTGATTGCTGCCTCTCTCTACGACGTTTTCGGCGCCGAACCGCTCGTCATACCCTCGGCACAGCAAAGCGTATGCGAGGAAGAAGAAATCATAATCATCAACCGCAGCGGCGCCCCTGCCAAAAAGAGCGAAAGCGAATCACCCTTACGCCAGAACGCTCTCGACCCTTTCAGAGCGGCTCCTCAGATGCCTGCGGCAGTTGTTCCGGCGCAGCAGTCACAGAAGGCTGCACACCGGCAAGCCGGCAACGCCCGTCCTCGCCCGCCATACACTGACAAGCCCGTCCACTTCGCGACCCACAACCACCGACGCAAACAGATTCCCTGGGACACGAAGGTTCATTTCTCTTGGGGTGTCGACGCCGGAGCATCCATCGACATGGTAGGCAACAACCGCAGCGCTATCAACGTCAATGCGACCTTCGGTCTCAGGCGCGGATGGATCAATTTCTTTGGCGTGGGCGCCGGCACAATGATTTCCATCACCGATTCGTCCCGCGCCTATCCTCTCTTCGCCGAGTTCCGCACGAACTTCCGCGACCGCCCGTCGCTGTGCTTCCTCGACATTCGCGGTGGTGTTGCCTATAACCTGCTTTCCAACGAGAAAGAGCAATTCGGCACTTTCGCTTTTGTCGGCGCCGGCATCAACCTTGCCCGGAGCGCAAAGTTCACGTCGTTTATTATGCTCGGTTATACCTACCGCGAGCGCAGGAATATAAATGAAGGAGAAATTGTGTTCAATACCAAGGACATGCATTACGCCACCTGCCGCTTAGGCATTACTTTCTGATGCGTTCCCTACATCTTTTCTATCCTGAAAACGACCTCGCCCTTGCGCGGGACCTCGACAACTACACTCCGCCGCCTGCTGCAAGCCGCCTGCGGAAATCAGGCGAGACGCTTGCACTATGGTACGGTGACGACGGCGACAAGGTATTCACGCAGGGAATAAACTCGCAATGGTACAAGAGCATAAAAGAGCGTTTCGGGCTGCGTACAGAACTTTACGACGGCAATCCTGACGGGCTCCGTCCGGCTCCATGGGGATGGTCGAAGGCTTCGCGTACGTTTTTCCGTCGCCTGGGGTTTCCGGAGGACATTCTGCCTGACGACAGTCGGCTTGCAAGAATGCGCGAATTATCTCACCGGCGCACTGCCGCTGAAATCGATGCAGCGCTATGTCGCGAACTACCATTTGCCGTCGCGCAACCCGCCGAGGAGCTCAACAGTTTCAGCGAAGTTGAGGAATTTGTAGTCCGCAACGGTTCCGCCGTACTCAAACTGCCGTGGTCGTCGTCGGGAAGAGGTCTGCTTTTCGCATCGCCAGCCGACACGGGTCATCTGCGCCCGACAGTCGAAGGCGTAATCCGCCGGCAAGGCTCCATAATGGGTGAGCGTCGCTACCGCCGCATCCTCGACTTTGCCATGCTTTTCACCATGGATGCCGGAAAATGCACCTACGACGGACTATCGCTCTTCAACACCGACAACAACGGAGCCTACACGGGCAACGTCCTCGCGCCGCAACACGAGCTTCACGACATAATCAGCGCTTCGGCGGGTGACATTGACGCTGTCGCCGCAGCGCTGACCAGCATTCTCGAAAACATAATAGGCACAGCTTATGACGGTCCGCTCGGCGTCGACATGATGGCAATTGACGATGGCGACGTGCGTCTCGCCCCTGCTGTAGAGCTGAATCTGCGCATGACCATGGGACATGTCTGCCGCATCATATATCAGGGGCGTATCGCCGACGGAGCACACGGCGTTTTCTCAGTAGGCGAGCCTACCCTAGCATCAGACACTGCCGTAATCAAAGACCAACGCCTCACCGCAGGGACGCTCACACTCTCCTCCCCCGGCACGCCCTTCTCCTTCCGCATCTCGCTGCAATGAGGCTCTTTGCGAAAAACTCGGTTTTGCTCGTTGGGAAATAATTCTTAACTTTGCATAATATATTTCAGACCAACGATGAAAGAAGTGACGTATGAAGGGCTGACATTCGAGCCTTACATCTCAAGAAAACAGATAAATGACCGCGTAGAAGAACTCGGCAAAGAGATAATCCGCGACTGCAAGGGCAAACTTCCTTTATTTATATGTGTGCTCAACGGCGCCTTTCCTTTTGCGAGCGATCTTTTCAGAGCTGTGGAAAGCATAGATGCCGAAATCACGTTCATCCGCCTCAAGAGCTATGAAGGAACGGAAAGCTCGGGTTGCGTAAAGGAAGTCCTCGGACTCAAGGACA
>JAGBDG010000011.1 GCA_017937625.1 Muribaculaceae bacterium
CCATAATGCCTGTAGCAGTCTGGCGCGCAGTGAGAGTGAAAGTCATCTCAGGGTTGAGGACAGCGAAACGCGGACGCAGGATGCTGTCGGTGCGCAGGCTGAGCTTGACCGGGACGCCGTCTTCGTCTGTATGGGTGATGACGCTGTTACCCGAACCCTCGCTGCCGGCGCCGGGAACGGTGAGCACCACGCCTACGGGCAGAGCCTCTTTCACCGGAGTCTTGCCCGTATAGAAATCCCAGAAATCGCCTTTGTATCCCACACCGGCGGCGATAGCCTTCGCAGTGTCTATCACGGAGCCGCCGCCTATGGCAAGGAGACCGTCGACATGCGCCTTGCGCGCCTTCTCTATTCCCTCGTAGACGAGTTTGTCCGTGGGATTGGCGCTTACGCCGCCGAGCTCGACGTACTCGATGCCTATGGAGCTCAGCGAGTTTTCCACCCGCGGCAGAAGACCGCTTGTCTTGGCGTATTTCTTGCCGTAGACTATCATTACTTTCGTTGCGCCGGTAAGAAAAGTAAGCATGCCGACTTTTTCTTCGGCACCTCTGCCGAATTCGAAAAGCGTTGGTGAGTAGAAACTGAAGTTATCCATAGTGTGGTGAAATATAAGCGAAATTTAACAACATTAAAACAAGCCTAAAGCCCGAAAGTTCAGCCCGGACGCCATATAACAGACAATCAGGAACCGGACCGAAAGACCGATTCCTGAATTGTCATTATGCTTTCCGGAACGCTTTAGAGATTGACCTTTGTCTTGTTCGACTTGCGGAAGAAAAGCTTGTGGTCGATGTATTCCTGAGTTGCGATAAGCGTCGGCTTGGGAAGACGTTCGTAGTAGCGCGAGATTTCAATCTGCTCGCGGTTCTCGGTCACTTCCTCGAGGTTGTCGTTGTACGGAGCGAATTCCTGAAGTTTCTTCTCGAGGTCGCTCTTCATCTGCTGGGCTATCTGGTTGGCGCGTTTGGCGATGATGCTCACGGTTTCGTAGATGTTGCCCGTCTGCTGCGAAAGCTCGATGGTGTCGCGTGTTACGGTGGTCTGAGGAGTGTTTGTCTTTTTGTAATCCATCTTTTATGATATATTAGAATGGCAAGTTTAACAAATTATATCGGGGAGAGAATGCAGCCTACTCTTTCACATAGCGGCGGGCGATTTTCAGAATATTGTCCGCTTCCTGACGGTTGTTTGTGTCGGGGTAGTTGTTGATGAACGAGTAATACTCGTCGATGACATCGCGGAATCGGTCTGCCTTGCGTTCCTCAATCGAGTTGGCGGCTTCCTGATAGCGTGCCTTGAGGATGAGCATTTCGAGATCTTCCTTGTATTTGGAATAAGGATAGTCCTTGATGGCGTTTCGTGCCACAATGACGGCGCTCTCATAGTTGTTGCCCATGTAGTTGCCGAGGTTGTAGTAGAGCTGCGCGTTCTGGAGCTGCTTGAGCGTCAGTTTGTCCTGAAGCTCGAAAATCGCGCTCTGGGCGATGGACACCTTGTCGCTGCGCGGGAAGTAGTCCAGGAATGCCTGAAGCTCCTCGATAGCCTTGATTGTCAGCGACTGGTCGAGCTGCGTGTCGGGCGAGTCGAGGTAGTAGCCGTAGCCGCTGAAGAAGCGTGCCGACTCTGCGTACTTGCCTTTGGGATAGCGGCTGTAGTAGCTCTTGAAGTATACGCCGGCGGTCTCATAGTCAGCGTTCTCATAGTTGCTCATCGCAAGGAGGTACAGAGATTCCTCAGCCTTGTCGGAACCCTTGAACACCGCGATACAGTCCTGAAGGAGAGTCGATGCCTGAACGTATTTTTTCTGCTCGAACGCGCGCTTGGCGTACTCGAACTTGTAATTATAGTCGTCGCTCTTTTGAACCCGCTGATATTCGCCGCATGACGTCAACATGAGCGCAGCAAGAAAAAGGATGATGTAGTTACGCATAAGAAATTTCACGCCATTTGGCGTTTCGAAAGGCAAAGTTACGAATTTTTTGCTGTTTCGCCATGCAACCGGCGCCACGATTTGTCCTTTTTCCAAATAATTAACAGAAATAACGAGAACTTATCCGACGGTGTTGACCGCTTTGCCGCCAACGAACGCCTCAACGTTTGCTGTAGCAATCCCTGCAAGACGCTCCCGCGCCTCTGCGGACGCCCATGCGATGTGCGGAGTCACGAAGCAGCGGGGAGCACCGGTCAGCGGACTGCCCGAACGCGGAGGTTCCTCCATGAGCACGTCACAACATGCCGCGCCGAGCTTCCCTTCGCGCAGCGCTGCGGCAAGAGCTCCCTCGTCGACAAGCGGACCGCGCGCTGTGTTTATCAGTATCGCCGTCGGCTTCATCAGTGCCAGACGGCGCGCGTCGGCTATGCCTTTCGTTGCGGGTGTCAGCGGACAGTGAAGACTCAGCACGTCCGACTGCCTGAAAAGCTCGTCAAGCTCCATCTTCACGTATCCTTCGGGCAGGCGCTCCTGCGGCTTTGACGTGAACAGAGCCACTTTCATGCCCAGAGCCGACGCTATCGCCGCTACCCGGCTGCCTATGTTGCCGTAGCCGACAATGCCGAAAGTCTTGCCGGAGAGCTCGTGCCAGTCGGAAAGGCGATAGGAGAAATCGGGGCATGTGCTCCACCCTCCCCGCGCCACGTCGGCGGCGTAAGCCTCGACGTGCGTAACGGCGGCGAAAAGCAGCGAGAAAACATGTTGGGCTACCGACATCGTGCTGTATGCAGGAATGTTGGTGACCGTAACTCCGGCACGCTTTGCCGCTTCCGTATCGACGATATTATAGCCCGTGGCGAGCACACCGATATATTTCAGTTCGGGAAGCGCGGCAATGGTCGCTGCGGTCATCGGAACCTTGTTGGTGAGCACTATCTGCGCTCCACGGCAGCGTCCGACGATTTCCTCAGGCGCTGTGCGCTCATAGTAGACGAACTCGCCGGCGAGGCGCATGCCGTCCCACATCTCGGAATCCTTCTCATATACCGTCGCCCCGTCGAGACATACTATCTTTGGTTTCATGGAATAAACAAAAAACTCCGGCAGACCCTTACGCCTGCCGGAGGACGTCTTATGAAGTTATGTTATTTGATAAGATACTGCGACGAAATCGACTCGTTGTTGTGTACGCGACGGATGGTGTCGGCGAACAGACGTGCCACCGAAAGGATGGTGCACTTGGGGCAGTCCTTGTTGTAGGGAATCGAGTTGGTGAATATCATCTCCGTGAGCGAGCAGTTGGTGACACGCTCGGTGGCGGGATCCGACATGATGGCGTGCGATGCGAGGGCGCGTACCGACTTCGCGCCGTTCTCCATCATCAGGTCGGCTGCCTTGGTGATGGTGCCGGCTGTGTCTACCATATCGTCGATGAGCACTACGTTCTTGTCCTTTACATCGCCTATGACTGTCATTGATTCTACAACATTGGCTTTGGCGCGCTGCTTGTGAC
>JAGBDG010000012.1 GCA_017937625.1 Muribaculaceae bacterium
GGGTATGCCGTAGACTATCTGCGGGTCCTGTGTGGTCACCCAGTTGACCGACGTCATGGTGCCGGGGACAGGCATGCCCACGAGCTTGCCGAGTCCGCGGTTCTTGTAGACCCACGGCGTTCCGTGCGCGTTGGAGTAGCAGGGTTCGGCGATGACCATTATCGACGGCTTGTTCCAGCGGCGCGACGGCATGTCGCATACTTCCTCGCCGCGTATTTCCTGAGTGAAGTATTTCTTGCCGCTCAGAAGCACCTCGATGTCCTCGTGGAGGCGTCCTCCGCCGTTCCAGCGGATGTCGATTACCGCGCCTTCGCGGTCGTTGTACTTGCCTAAGAGGTCGGAGTAAGCCTTGCGGAACGAATCGTCGTCCATCGAGCTGATATGCACGTAGCCCAGACGTCCGTTCGAGAGGCTGTCGACGTCGTGCGCGCGTTTCTTGACCCAGCGGTCGTACATCAGGCTGTTCTGGCGTCCGGTGCTGACCGGCTTGAGGACTATGTCGCGTTCTTTCTTGTCGACGCCCATGAGGGTGACGCGTGTGCGTTTGCCGGCAAGGTTGACGAGCAGGCGGTCGACGGGCATTTCGGTGGTGACTTCCGTATCGTTGACTTTCAGGATTATGTCGCCGGGCTGTACGGCGGGAGTGACTGCCGCGAGAGGCGATTTGTCGAGCACTTCGGCGATGCGCGCGCCCTTGCCTGTGTATGTCAGGTCGTAGAGGGCGCCGAGTGCGGCAGGACGGTCGGGCGCCGACGACGAGGCGCCGCCCATGTAGCGTCCGCCGGTATGGCTGACGTTCAGCTCGCCGAGCCATTCGCTCAGCATTTCGGCGAAGTCGTAGTTGTTGTTGATGTGGGGAAGGAACTTGCGGTAGTCTGCGCTCATTGCCTTCCAGTCGATGCCGTGCATCGTCGGAGTGTAGAAGCGCTCGGCTTCCTCGCGCTCGATGTTGTCGAAGATGAAGCGGCGCTCGGCTGCCGGGTCGAGCTTTTTCTCGGCGCGGAAGCTGATGGTCTTCAGCGACGGGCTGAACTTGTAGAAGCTGTTGCCGAGCAGGAACATCTCCTCGCCGTCCTTCGACTTGTCGAAGTGTGCGCCGGAGTCGGAGTGGCGCTGGAGCATGCTCAGGTCGCCCTTCTCGATGTCGTATTTCCAGATGAACACGCCCTTGTCGGCGGAGCTTGTGAAGTAGAGCGTCTTGCCGTCCTTGTCGACTATGGCGTCGACAAGGTCGGTCGACATGGGGGTGATGCGCACCTGGCGGTCGCCTATGCCCTCGATCTCGATGTCGAGAGGCTCGACTTCCTTGTCCTCCTTCTTGTCTTTCTTGTCTTTGTCGTCCTTTTTGTCATCCTTTTTGTCGTCGGACTTTGCCTTTTCGGCTTTCTTAGCCTCGCTCTTCTTCTTGTCGTAGATCTCGCGCTCCTCCTTGCTCATGTTGAAGCGGTCGTATGCCTCGCGGTTCATGAACACGAAGAAAACGTCGCTCTGCGAGCCCCATGAGGCGTGGTTGCGCATGCCGTAGCGCTCGCTCTGGAAGGCTATGGCGTTGCCGTCCATGATCCAGCGCGGCTCGGCGTCGAAGTAGCCGCTGTTGGTGATGTTGGTGATGGAGCCGTCGGCTACATTGATGATGGCGATGTCGCTGTAGGGGTCGTGCTTGCGGTCGATTACCTCGGTTGTTATCCAGCGCGAGTCGGGCGACCAGCGGTAGTTGAATCCTCCTGTGCGGCGGCGGTTGGTGGAGCCGTCGGTGAGCTGCGTCACCTTGCCGCTCTTGAGGTCGAGCACGCAGAGTTTCGTGCGGTCGAGGATGAAGCCGAGCTTCTTGCCGTCGGGCGATATTTCGGGGACGTAGCGCTCGTGACCGTCAGCCTTGAACACCGGCTCTTCCCGGATGATGGTGGCGTGGGTGAAGTCCGGCTCGTCGGCTGATTTGTCGAAGGTTGCCTTGTAGATGTTGCACTTGCCGGCGCGCTCGCTCACGTAGTAGAGCGTCGAGTCGTTGCCCCACGAGAGGTCGCGCTCAGCCTCCGGCGTGTCGGAAATCTGCTTCGTCGTGGCGTAGTCCACCGAAGTGACATACACGTCGCCGCGGTACTCGAAGGCTATCTGCTTGCCGTCGGGCGATGCCACGGCGGCAAGCACGCCGCTGCTTGCCGAGATGTTGCGCTTCTCGTCGGGGAAGTCGGCGTTGATGGCGACGTTCACCTTGCGCGGCTTTGCGCCCTGTGCTGTCGCGAGGGTGTAGAGCTCGCCGTCGTAGGTGAAGGCAAGTGTGCCGTTCTTGGCGGCGCTGAGGAAGCGTACCGGATGTTTCTTGAAATTGGTGATTGCTTTCGCTGCCGAGGGGTCGGAGGCGGGAGCGCGGTAGACGTTCAGCGACTTCTGCGGAGCGCGCTCGCTCAGGAAGTAGATGTATTCGCCGGCATCCACGGGGTCGAGGTCCTCGCCCGCGTTGTCGACGACCTTGACGTGCTTGCCAGTCGAGGGAGTATAGCGCAGGATGTCGCGCGTCACCGACGATGTGTGATGCTTGCGCCACGTGTCCTCGAAGCCCTTGACGTCCTGATAGAGGAAGCTCTTGCCGTCCGGAGCCCACGAGATGGCGCGCGCCGGAGTGGCGAGAACCTGCTTAGGGGCGCCGCCGTCGACCGACACGGAGTAGAGCTCGGTCATGCGTCCCGTGGGGAACAGGGCGCTCGACGCCGGATTCTGGATGGATGCGGAGTAGAGTATGCTCTTGCCGTCGGGTGTGAAAGCCTCGGGAGTCTCGCCGGCGGGATTGAACGTCAGGCGCTTCCACTGCGCGCCGCCGTCGGCGGGAACGGTGAATATGTCGAAGTTGCCGTAGCGGTCCGACGCGAAGGCTATCGTCTTGCCGTCGGGGCTCCATATCGGCGATGTCTCGTAGCTTTCCTGCGAGGTTATGCGCTTTGCCTCGCCGCCGCCGGCGGGAACGGTGAAAATCTCGCCTTTGTAGGTGAAGGCTATCTGTGTTCCGTCGGGCGATATCTTGGCGTCGCGCAACCAGAGGGGCGCTGTCTGGGCGGTGGCTCCGAACGACAGCGCGAGTATGCTTATGGCTGTAATCTTTTTCATGCAGTTATGTGACAGATTGTATGATGCAAAGGTACATTTTTTTGCCCGTACGGCAAAAAAAATTATTCGGCATATTGCTGCCCGGGGGCGAGCTCTATCACCTCGCAGTCGCGCATGTCGGCGCCGTCGAGGGTGAGTTTGACCAGCGTGCGCGCCTTGTGCCAGCCCTGCAGACCGCATGCGCCGGGGTTGATGTGCAGCAGATGCAGCTCCTTGTCGTACATCACCTTGAGGATGTGCGAGTGTCCGTCGACCATCAGCTGTATGTTGTTGTCGCGCAGCAGCTGTTTCATTCCCCTCGCCCATCTGCCGGGATAACCGCCGATATGCGTCAGAAGTACGTTGACATCCTCTGTGCGGAAGATTTCCACAGCCTCGCAGCGTCGTGCCACAGTGCCGTGGTCGATGTTGCCGCGCACGGCGCGCACCACGGGAGCCACCTGCCGCAGACGCTCCACTATGTCGTAGTCGCCGATGTCTCCGGCGTGCCATATCTCGTCGCAGTCGCCGAAATGCAGGGCATAGCGTTCGTCCCAGCACCCGTGCGTATCGCTCAGTATCCCTATCTTTTTCATTCCGTATCGAATACTTACCGATGCAAAGTTATGAAAAACTTCGCATCAGGCAAACAATCCAATATTTCAATGTCAGCGTGCCTGTCCCCCGGCGCCTGCGGCGGCGAGGGTGACTAGTAAATCGGCGACCGCTCCCGCGGGCGCCTTTGAAGTAGCTCAGAGTTCGCAGAGCACTCGGAGTTCGCAGAGAATTATTAGTTTTCAATAAGTCAAGGTCCGCGTGCCGGCGGTTTGTCTTTGGGACGCGGAGCAGGCTACCGCTATCGAGGTCGTGCGGCGCACGACGAAGGTGGAGGATTGGGAGGTGCTTCGGCTTTTGCGGGGTCGGTCAGCAGAACAACTATGGGGACTCTAAGGTCATTAGGGTCTTTAGGGAGGTTAGGGAGATTTGAGAAGTCGGCGGGAGGAGAAATGTAATAGAGTTTGGCGAGACGGCGGTGCCACTGCTTCTCGCTTAGTCCTTCGGGCATGGTGGTGTGGACGATGAGGACGCCGTCTTCGGCGAGCTGGGGGACGAGAGCGCACCAGAGGTCGCGCCAGCGGTAGTTGTAGCGGCTGCCGCTGAAGGGAGAGACGGTGCGGTAGCGCTCGACGTGGAGCAGCAGGGTGAAGCGCGATGTCATGCCGCGGGTCGTCTCGGTGTTGCGTGGCGAGGTGAGGATGACCTGTTTGTTTCTGTTGCGTGGACGCTCGCCGGCGGGATGAACGAGGATGCCGTACGTCTCTTCGCAGAGGCTCAGGCAGTATTCCTGATACTTGCGGAGAAGAGAGGTTGAGTCAACTCCCGGCGGATCTATGACGAGGAAGGGTCGCGCCTGCCACTTCTTGCGCGCTTTCTCTATGGGGCGTATGACGGCGGTCTCGGCTGGAGTGAGCCTCCTGCCGAGGAACTGCGCGAAGCCGTATTCCCAGGGAGCCTCGGGAACGGTGCGCTGTCGCGCGGGCTGCAATAATATGCGTGTACGCCGTAAGTGTGCCATGACTTGCGGCAAAGATAGCCTCCGGCTTGGCGGATTTGAGCGGCGATTTTGCGGAAAGCGGAAATTAACACATTCGATGAACGGCTCGGAGTTCTCGGAGTACTCGGAGTCCGCGGCTTGCTCGAATGAGATGGCGATGGCTGTCCGGCAGCTTCGCAGCCGGTTAAAGGGAAATCGCCCTTCCGGGGCTTGGCAGGTTGATGGCTCGGAGTACTCGGAGTACTCGGAGTTCGCAGAGGAGTTAGTCGGCGGTCTTCGAGCGCCGCTCCTTTTTGATTCTTCTACCCCGAGCGCCTGCGGCGGTCGGGGTTACTGGGTAGTCTGCGACCGCGTTGCGCGGGCGCCTGATGTGACGGATGTGACTTATGTAGCTTATGTTACGGATGTTATTGGGAATAACGGGAAATATGGGA
>JAGBDG010000089.1 GCA_017937625.1 Muribaculaceae bacterium
ATCACCGAATATGCATATCAATCGACGAAGCAGCTTTACGAAGACGGTTTCATCAAAGTAACGAAAGAAAAGAAAGTCGATCTTGACTTTTGAGGCACGTTAGATAAAAATATATAAATATAAAAGAGAGCTGATATCATGCAGTTTTCAAAAGGCGCTTCTTTCTGCTGATTTTTTGAAGGTCAGTCGTCGCAATAGTGGCGCAGGACGGCGCGGTATGAGTTGAAAATCTTGCTCTTCGACACGAAGCCGACATACTTTCCTCCCTCGACTACGGGGAGGTTCCACGCTCCGGTGCGGTCGAAAGTCTTCATCACGGAGTCCATGCGCTCGCCTACCTCGATTTTCGCCGGTGGTATCGACATGAACGTGCTCACCTTCATGCGGCGGTAGAGGTCGGGACGGAACATGATGTTGCGGATTTCGTCGAGGAGCACCACGCCGAGAAGCTCACCGCGGCTGTTGAGCACCGGGAAGAGGTTGCGCTTGCTTTTGGCGATGGTGTCGACCATGTCCTTGAGCGTCATGTCGGGCGATACTGGCAGGAAGTCTCGCTCGATGACATTGTCAATCTTAAGCAGCGTCAGCACAGCCTTGTCTTTGCCGTGTGTCAGCAGCTCGCCACGTCGCGCGAGACGCATGGTGTAGATGGAGTAGGGCTCGAAGACTTTGATGGTTCCGTACGATATGGTGCTGACAATGAGCAGAGGCAGGAAGAGGTCGTAGCCGCCTGTGAGCTCGGCGGTAAGGAAGATTGCCATGAGGGGAGCGTGCATGACGCCGCTCATCACTCCCGCCATGCCCATGAGGGCGAAGTTCTTGGTCGACAGTTCGATGAACCCAAGGTGGTTGGCAACAAATGCAAACAGGAAGCCTGTCATGCAGCCCACATAGAGCGAGGGTGCGAATGTTCCGCCGACACCTCCGGCGCCGTTGGTCGACGAGGTGGCGAAAGCCTTGGTAAGGATGATCAGTCCTATGAAAACGGCGAGGAATGCGACGGACTCGCGGTCGCCGTAGAATATAGAGCCGTTGACAATCGACGATGTGTCGCCGGCGAGAAGGGCGTTGATGGCGCCGTAGCCTTCGCCGTAGAGCGGCGGGAAGAAGAACACCAGTGCCGAGAGGACGGCACAGCCCACGGTTGTACGAACCCATGGATTTTTGAACTTACGGAAGACGTCTTCCATCATGTTCATGGCGCGGGTGAAGTAGAGCGACGAGAAGCCGCAGACGAGTCCGAGCATTATCACGTAGGGGATGCGCGAGGTGTAGAAGCCTTCTGTCTGGGCAAAAAAGAACTCAAATTCGTAGCCGGTGTAGACGTAGGCGAGGGTGGTGCTCGTAATGGATGCTATGAGCAGGGGCATCACTGACACCGCCGTGAGGTCGAGCATGAGCACCTCGAGGGTGAAAAGCATGCCGGCTATGGGCGCCTTGAAGATGCCCGCTATGCCGGCGGCGGCTCCGCAGCCCACGAGTATCATAAGGATGCGCGGCGACATGCGGAAGACGCGCCCGAGGTTGGAGCCTATTGCCGCTCCGGTATATACGATAGGACCCTCGGCGCCGACCGAGCCGCCGAAGCCTATTGTGACCGAGCTGGCGAGAACCGATGTGTAGACGTTGTGCTTTTTCAGTCGGCTCTTGTTCTGCGATATGGCGTAGAGCACGCGGGTGACGCCATGGCTGATGTCGTCGCGGACGATATAGCGGACGTAGAGCGCTGTCAGCACGACGCCTATCGACGGGAGGAGGATGTAGAGCAGGTTGGCACGCTCGGGATTGACGGTGGAGGTGAGATATTCCGATATGGTGTGGATGAGGAACTTGAGCACGAGCGCCGCCACGCCGCTGAGAAGTCCCACGACGAAGGCGAGGAAGAGCACGAAGTCCTTCTCCTTGATATGCTTCTCGCGCCACAGCACGAAACGCAGAAAAAGGTCGCTGCCTGACTTTTGGTTATCTGTTACTGTTTCTTCCATTTACAGTCCTTTGCCTGTCAGCACTGTGCTGACGGTGTAAAACAATATTTTCATGTCGACGCCGAAAGACACGTTCTCGATGTATAGCAGGTCGTATTCGAGTCTTTCGAGCATCTGTTCTACGCTGGATGCGTAGCCGTATTTCACCATCCCCCACGATGTGATGCCGGGACGCACCTGATGAATCAGGCTGTAGGCAGGATGCCTGCTGAGTATCTGGCGGATATAGTACTCTCGCTCGGGACGCGGACCCACGAGCGACATCTCCCCCATGAGGACGTTCCAGAACTGCGGCAGCTCGTCGAGCCTGTACTTGCGCAGGAAATGTCCCGTGCGCGTCACACGGGGGTCGTTCTCGGTGGCGAGGGCGGGACCGTCGGTTTCGGCACCGTCTCGCATTGTGCGGAACTTGTTGATCATGAACGGGCGTTTGTGGTAGCCTATGCGCTTCTGGCGGTAGAGCACCGGTCCGGGCGAGTCGAGCCTTACGGCAATGGCAATGGCGGCGAGTACGGGCGAAAGCACCACAAGAGCGAGAGCCGACACCACTATGTCGCCGAGGCGCTTGCAGTTGACGGCAGCGGGCGATATGCGGGCGTTGGTGATGTCGGTTACAGGCTCGTTGACCACCGACGACACCTTCGGACGCAGACTCATCAGACTGTGGATGTCGGGCGTGACGAAGAGCGGTCGCTCGAGCGGATAAAGCTCGTTGATGATTTCTGCTGTGCGTCCCAGTCCGCGACCTGACGGCAGTACAACGATTGCCTGGGCGCCGACGCGACGGCAGAGGGTGCGGATGTCGGCGTCGCGGCAGACGGGCAGACCGATGAAGCTGTCGCCCTCGAGGACACCGTCGGCGTCGATGCAGCCTTTGATGCGAAGTCCCGAACGGCTCGACGAGCGGATGATTTTCTCAAGCTTGCCGCGGTTCTCGGCGGAGGCGCCCACGACGTAGGTCTCGAGGACATAGTCGCCGCGGCGTATGCGCCGTGCATTGCGCGAGAGGATTACGTAGCGTGCCGCGAAGACGGGCACGAAAAGGCATGCCCAAAGCAGGAGCATGAGCTCGTAGTTGGTGGCGCGCTCGCTGATGTTGTCGTTGATGAGCGCCACGAAGAATACGGCGAGCATCGTCACGCCTGATGCTATGAGGGTTGTCATTGCCTCGTCGAGGCGCGACTTGTAGAGGGTGTTCGACTTGTTGTATGAGCCGAGGAGAGCCAGGAGCGCCACAAGAAGCACAGGCACGAAGACCTGCTCGAGGATGAGGGCGCGGTCCAGGAGGAAGTTGATGAGGCGGTGGTCGCGCAGTTCGGCGGGCACGAGGTAGAACCTGCCTATGTCGAAAAGGCAGAATCCTACGTTCGCCGTGAGCCAGTCGGCGAGCGCGTATTTCATCCTTTGCCTGTCAACCTCGGTCATGGCTACGGTCTGAGTATTTTGAATGTGCCGTCCTCGCTCAGGCGCATGACGGTAGAGGGACGCGCGGGCGTACGGTCGTCACGGCGCGTGGTGCACACGTAGTCGACGGCGTCGAGAATCTCACTGCTTACCTCGTCGAAATATGCTGGTGTGGGGTGTCCGCTGATGTTTGCCGACGTCGACACAAGTGGCTTGCCGAATGTGCGGCACAAGGCGGCGCTGAACTGCTCGTTTGTGACGCGTATACCTATCGAGCCGTCTTCGGCGAGCAGTACGGGGGCGATACCCGCGCTTTCTGCGGCTCCGTCGTAGACTATGGTGAGCGGTCGGTCGGCGTACTCTATGAGCTGCCATGCCACCTCAGGTATGCCGGCGGCAGTTCTTTCGAGCTGACCTGTCGAGCCTACGAGAGTTATGAGCGCCTTCGAGTCGGCGCGCTGCTTAATCTTGAATACCTTGCGGACGGCTTCTGGATTGGTCGCGTCGCAGCCGATTCCCCATACGGTGTCGGTGGGATAGAGTATCACTCCGCCTTTGCGGAGTATGTCGACAGCAGCCCTGATGTCCTGACCGTAATCTGTCATAGCACTTTGTGTTTGGGCGTCGTCGCTTGAAAATCCTTGATATATAGTGGCGTCGAGTATGCCGTGTCGATGAACTGACGGCGCGAGTACGCCATCTCGGCGAGGGCTATCATGTCGACGGCGACTGCTTCCACGTCAGGCACATAGACTGCCTGAGGCGCATTGGCGAAGACCGTCTGAGCCTTCTCGGCGCCGCTTCCGAAATATAAGATAGGAGAGCCTGTCTTTTTAAGGTCGGCGTACGACCCTTCGTCGAGTATGAGCGCCTGCGGCTTCATGAGCTCCTCGAGTCCGAAGTTGTATGCAGCCGTGTACACCTCCATGCGTCTGGCGTCTATCATGGGTACGAAAA
>JAGBDG010000090.1 GCA_017937625.1 Muribaculaceae bacterium
AGCTCATCGTGACCGGTCAGCTTTCCGACACCGGCAACCCGCTGAGCGTCAACACTCCCTCGTCGTACCGCATGGGCATCGAGCTGCAGGGCACACTGCGCCCTGTCAAGTGGTTCGACTGGGACATCAACGCCACCCTCTCGCGCAACCGCGTCAAGGACTTCACCGAGTATATCTACGAGGACGAATGGCAGAACCCCATCACCATCGACTGCGGCGACACCCCCATCGCCTTCTCGCCTGACTTCATCCTCAACAACGCGTTTAACTTCCATGTAGCAGGCTTCGACGCGCAGCTCGCCAGCAAATACGTCAGCCGCCAGTACATGAACAACGCGCGCAGCGCCGAGGCTGTCCTCGACGCCTACTTCGTGAGCGACCTGCATCTCGGCTATACCTTCAGGAACGTCGGCGGCGTCAAGAAAATCCATCTCGGATTCTCCATCTACAACCTCTTCAACGAGAAATACTGCAACAACGGCTATGCCGGAGCCGGCTACTACGTCGAAAACGGCGAGAAGGTCATCTACCGCTATGCCGGCTATGCCGCGCAGGCTCCCACGCACGTGATGGCAAACGTCGCCCTCACATTCTGACATGACGTTTGACCTCGCACTCGAAATTCTCGGCTTCACCGTGGGGCTTGTCTACCTGTGGTGGGAATACCATGCCGACGCACGCGTATGGCTCGCTTCCATAGTGATGCCGGCAATTTCGATGTGGATCTACTACTCCAAGGGCATCTACGCCGATTTCGCAATCAACATCTACTACCTTGTCATCGCGGTCTACGGCTACGTCGCCTGGAAAAGGGGCACCGGCAGCCGCAAGGAGCGCAAGCCGCGCAAAATCAGCCACACGCCGCCGAAGGCATGGCTCGCAGCTGCCGCCGCGACGGCTGTGCTGTGGGTGCTGATGTCTTATTTCCTCGTGGAGCACACGGACTCGACCGTTCCCTATATCGACGCGTTCACGACGTCGCTGTCTATCGTTGCCATGTGGATGATGGCACGCAAATATGCCGAGCAGTGGCTGGCGTGGCTTGTCGTGGACGTGGTGAGCGTGGGTCTCTACTTCTACAAGGGGCTCGTCTTCTACCCGGTGCTCTATGCCGCCTATTCGGTCATCGCAGTGTTCGGCTACCGCAAGTGGCTGCGCCTGATGAAGGAAGAAAAGGCGTAGTTATTGGTACTATATTCCGATTTTTCATCCCTTTTTTGAACATGTAGGCTATAGTTACGTTTGAAATGTGTAATTTTGTAAAACATTCATCCTGCAAAATGCGTTTCAGACTACTTTATATATTCGCGGCTATAGCCTGCATTTTTTCTGCTTTTTCTGCCGGCGCGCAGATTCTCGTCACAGACAGCGTCCCGCTCAGCGAGGACAGCGTAAAGCGCGACTTCTCCGACCAGCCTTATTTCGGCATCTACAAGGACAACTACTTCATTTTCGGTCCGTCGGTCAACCACACTCCAAACGACAAGAACACCAACATCAAGTTCCAGATATCCATAGCGCAGCGCCTCACGAGGGCAACGCTGCCGTGGGGAACATACCTCTATCTCTTCTATACGCAGAAGTGCTTCTGGAACGTCCTCCAGAACTCCATGCCGATGACGGACCTCAACTTCAACCCGGGCATAGGACTGACAAAACCTTTCTTCGCCAAAAACCGCTACATAGGCAAGATGACTCTCATCGTCGAGCACGAGTCGAACGGCAGGGACAGCATAGAGTCGCGCTCGTGGAACCGCGTTGCGCTCGCGGCAAACGTGATGGTGCTCAAGAACCTCATGGTACACGGCAAGATATGGATTCCGATTGTCGACGGCATGAACAACAAGGACATCGTCAACTACTGCGGATTCTGGCAGATAGGCGCGCAGTTCATCAGCAACAACAAGCGCTTCGTCGCCGGCATCACCACCGTCAAGCGCAAGGGCTGGAATCTCAACTCCAACGTCACCATCGACATCGCCTATCGCATTTTCAGAAAAGAAAACCAATACCTCTATCTCCAGTTCTACAACGGCTACGGCGAGGGACTCCTCGATTACAACAAGTTCCACTCGCAGGTGCGTATAGGACTGCTGATCAAACCTAAACTCTTCAGCGATTTCTGACAGATGAAATCATATCTCCTTATGCCCCTCGCGGCATGCGCGTTGCTCCTTGCCGGATGTTCCGACACGGAGCAGTTCCGCGTCAACGGCGAAATCGAGGGTAAGCCGACGATGAACATCCGCGTGAACTACTATGCCGGGGGCGCGGCGCGCTCGCTGGTGACGGCGGCGCGCGACGGCAAGTTCGAGTTCTTCGCCTCGGCGCCACAGCCCACAATCGTCGACATCACCGACTACGAGTACCGTCCGCTTGCAAGGCTCTATGCCATGAACGGCGAGACTTTCGACATCAAAGTCGACCGCGCCGACCCACTCAGGGCTTCGATAAGCGGCAACGAGACAACGGAGCGCTGGGCGGCGTTTCTCAACGACAACGCCGAGGTCCTGCGCAAGGGCGGGGCGGAGACCAACAGGCTCGTCGAGAGCTACATCGCCGCCAATCCTGCCGACGTCGTGTCGTCGCTGCTACTTCTGACGAGCTACGACTCGTCGGAGAATCCTTTCGCAGCCGACTCCCTTCTGACGCTCATTGCTCCTGAAGCGCGTCCTTCGGGTATTCTCGACGGATACACGGCTCTGCTCCAGCGCCTTGTCGTGGAGAGCGTCGACATGCCTGTCGAGCCGTTCTACTACGACGTCCGCGACACGGCGCGCTGCTTCGACCCAGCCGACCATCCCGTGAGCATCATCGCTTTCACTGACGACACTGCCGATGACTACAAGACCGTCTCCGACAGCCTCGAGAAGGCTTGGCGACCCAGGCGCGCCGTCTACGACTTCCGCGCCATAGGCACGCGCGGCATAACGTACGTCGACTCGCTCAAGCGGGTTGTAGGGCGTCTTCCGGGCGGACTCGCCGCACGCGGCGTCGACAGGCTCGGAATCCCGTCGCTGCCGTTCTATATCGTAACAGACACGGCGGGAACACAGTTCTACCGCGGCAGGCATCTTCGCCGCGCCACTGAAGTAGCCGACTCATTATCTCGAAAATAACTATGCTTGTAAAGACTTACGCCGCTGCCGTACAAGGTATTGACGCTATAATAATCACTGTCGAGACTGTCGTGCGCCCCGGTTTCCAGTACACCATCGTCGGACTTCCCGACACAGCCGTCAAGGAAAGCAGCGAGCGTGTGCGTGCCGCCCTGCGCCAGTCGGGATTCGAGCTGCCGCGCATAGCCGCCGTCATCAACATGGCGCCTGCCGACGTCCGCAAGGAAGGCTCGGCGTATGACCTGCCCATCGCTGTCGCTCTCCTGGTAGGCAGCGAGGTCATCAAGGCTCCGGAGCTCGACAAATACGTCATAATGGGCGAGCTGTCGCTCGACGGCAGCGTCCTGCCTGTCAAGGGCATTCTCCCCATGGCTATCAGCGCCCGCGCCGCCGGCTTCAAGGGCATGATAGTCCCTGAGGCTAACGCGACGGAGGCTGCCGTGGTCAACAATCTCGACGTCTACGGCGTCAGCAACCTCCGTCAGGTCGCCGACCTGCTGAGCGGCAAGGCGACGATTGCGCCCACAGTGGTCGACACGCGCCGCGAGTTCGCGCAGGCAAGCTGTCGTTTCGACTACGATTTCAGCGAGGTGCGCGGGCAGGAGAACGTGAAACGTGCCTTCGAGGTGGCATGCGCCGGCGGACACAACATACTCCTCATCGGTCCTCCCGGTTCCGGAAAATCGATGATGGCGAAGCGTCTGCCGTCCATCATGCCTCCCCTGTCGCTCAGCGAGGCGCTCGAGACAACGAAGATACACTCCGTCGCCGGCAAGCTCCCGCGTGGCTCGCGCCTCATGACCGTCCGTCCCTTCCGCTCGCCACACCACACCATATCGCCCGTGGCAATGGTAGGCGGCGGCAACAACCCCATGCCCGGCGAGATATCGCTCGCCCACAACGGCGTTCTCTTCCTCGACGAATTTCCCGAATTTCCGCGTAGCGTCCTCGAAGTGCTTCGTCAGCCTCTCGAGGACAGGCACATAAGCGTCAGCCGGGCGCGTTATCAGGTCGACTATCCCGCAGGCTTCATGCTCGTCGCTTCGATGAATCCCTGTCCGTGCGGCTACTATACCCATCCCACCAAGCGCTGCACATGTCCGCCCGGAGCCGTCAGCAAATACCTTGCGCGCATATCCGGACCGCTGCTCGACCGCATCGACATACAGGTGGAGATTATGCCCGTGCCATTCGACGAGCTGTCGTCACGACCCGAGGGCGAGAGCAGCGCCGCCATCCGCGAGCGCGTGGCACGAGCAAGGGAAATACAGGAGAAACGGTTCGCCGACGAACCCGACATCCACTGCAACGCCCAGATGAACAGCCGGCTGATGCAGAAATACTGCGTCCTCTCCGACGTGTCGCGGCAGCTGCTCAAGAAAGCGATGATGCGTAACGACATGTCCGCCCGCGCCTACGACCGCATCCTCAAGGTCGCCCGCACTATCGCCGACCTCGAAGGGAGCGCCGACATCATGCCCTCGCATGTCGCCGAAGCCGCCGGCTACCGCTCTCTCGACCGCGCCTCATGGGGTCAGACCTACACCTCCTGACGAAATACTGATTGCGACATGAATGAGAGATCGCTGCGGATAACGGCGATTGCCTGACATGCCTGTTGAACATGCAAGCTGAACACGTTAATGTTTTACACACATTCTTTTGGCGTTAAACCGAAAATCACTACTTTTGCATCAAATATATTGAAATTAAGACCTGAATCGATAGAAGGTTGTCCTGGTAGAGAAAAAGCGAACAAGCAAATGGCTCGCTTAAGAATTAGACAAGAATGTAGCTGGTGTACCAATACTATTCAGCTAGACCTGCCAACGCTTAACAGAATAGCAGAATTTTTGTATGTCGATATAAAAGATTTGATTTGTAGTAATAAAGAGATATAACGGAAAACGAAAAAACGACTTATTACGGATTAATAAAAAGGAACCGAATGAAATCGATATTAAATATAATCAGAGCTGTGGTGATGCTGCTGATGCTGTCTGGGACATTTGCATTGCCTGTGTCGGTCATGGCTGAGTACACCTACACTGATTTTCAGAAATGGAACAAAAAAGCTGAGGCAGGCGATCCGGTGGCCATGCGGCATGTCGGAGTATCATACTACTATGGTTCTGCGGTCAAACGAGATTATGGTCTTGCGCTGAAATGGTTAAGGAAGGGCGCCGATGCAGGCGACTCCGAGTCGATGCGTTATGTAGGCAAGATATATTGGGGTGGACTGGGAGTCGATCGTAATTTTAGTCAGGCAATGTACTGGTATAAAAAAGCGTCGGTCGCCGGCGACGCTGAATCGACTATGTATATCGGCAATATGCTCTATAACGGCGAGGGAGTAACCAAAAACCATAACGAGGCCTTTAAATGGTATAAAAAGGCGGCCGATGAAGGTAATGCGGCAGCAATGCGTATTGTAGGTGTCATGTATCATAACGGAGAGGGTACTCCACGTGACTACAATGCCGCGGGTTATTGGTATGAAAGAGCGGCAGCAGCCGGCGACACAAAAGCGCGCGAGTATCTTGAGAAGAATGACAAAGTACAGGTTGCACAGAACACAAATAAAAAAGTCACTCTGCAATCCGGTAAAAAGCAGAGAGCCAGAAGTTTGGCAACCCGCGGTGGCACATGTGGTAATGCTTCGCCTAAACGTACGAAGCTTACCGCTGACCAGCAAAAATTTCAGGACGCCATGAATGAGGCCGAACGTGGCGATGCAAAAGCAATATGTACAGTAGGTTATTACTATGATACCGGGACAGGCGTCGGTCAGGATTACCGTGAAGCTATGAAATGGTATAAGCGTGCGTCGGAACTCGGCAACGGAATAGCCTCCAACAATATCGGAGTATTGTATGAGTATGGTAGCGGCGTGTCCACAGACCTGTCTAAAGCCAAATATTGGTACGAAAAGGCTATAGTACAGGGGGGCACTTCGAATGCTCGCGGAAATTTTGACCGAGTTGTCGCAGAGCTTGCCAGGAGGTCTTATGGTCAAAGAGAGGCCGAAAATGATTATGTAAACGGCAAAGCTCTTAGTAGCAAGTATAAGTTGTCGGATGCGCTTCCATTGCTGACACGGGCTGCCGAGTGGGGACATAAGGAGGCTATGTTTGAGCTTGCGTTACTGTATGTCAGGAAAAGTCACGGATCGGAATATGACGATTTGATTGCAAAATGGCTGATATCGGCAGCCGAGGTCGGTAACGTAAAATGTTACAAATATGCCGGAATGATTTATGAAAACGGCTTCGGGTGCATGAAGAATTTTTATAAGGCGCAGGCATGGTATCAGAAGGGACTGTTTTCAAATGTTGAGCCGGAGCGCATATTGTGTGATGGCTATCTGCGGTTTCTGCAGAACGGTTGGGGTAATAGGTTCAATAGATATACCATCATGCCTGTAGATTCAAAGGATGTTCAATACAGCCACTCTTCGGGCAGTACGGTGACTCAAAAGCGTCCGGCTAAAGAGACTAGAGAAGTGCCGTGTACGTGGTGTAATGCAACAGGTCTGGTTATTCCGGTTTATAACCGCTTGTGTGGTCCGTCAGAAAACTGCTATGATATTGATTGTAAAGTTTGTGGAAAACGGCATTGTCATCATATAAACCGACATGAACTATGTCCTAAGTGTAATGGTAAAGGAAAGAGAAGGCAGGTTAAAACTAATGGTAGCTGGTATTATGATATAAATCAGGATTAGGTCTGATGAACGTGCGCTGCAGTGTCTAAAAATGAATACTATATTTGCGCTTGTAGGAAAAAATATGTAACTTTGTCCCCCGAAAAGACTGGAGAGATGGCAGAGTGGTCGATTGCGACGGTCTTGAAAACCGCTGAGGGTCACACCTCCGGGGGTTCGAATCCCTCTCTCTCCGCAACAAACGCTGAAAATCAGCAGATTGCAAAACAAACACCCAGTTTTACACCCAAGAATGTAAAGTCGGG
>JAGBDG010000091.1 GCA_017937625.1 Muribaculaceae bacterium
AGTATCTCGCCCTGCCCTATCGACACGGAGATAATGGTGTTGGCGCTCCAGCGTCCCTCGCCGTAGAATTTGTTGTAGAACTTGTCGTTCGGTATGAAACCACGGCTCTCGCCGGGGAGGTCGATGCCGAGCTTATAGCCGTAGCCCATGGATACGAGGTGGTTCTTCCATATCTCGAAAGCCTTAGCCGACGAGCCGTACTTGCTGCGCTTGTCTATCATGGCCTTGAATCCCCAGCAGAAGAAGGCGTTGCACGACGTCTGCAGCGCCGGCTTGAGGGGCAGCGGAGACCCGTGGGGGTGGCAGCCCACTTTCAGACCGCCGTTGATGTAGCCGCGGTAGCAAGGGTACGCCGTGCTGAGGTTGATGATGTCTTCCTGAAGGAAAATCAGACCCTGTGTGGGCTTGAAAGTGGAACCCGGAGGATACGTGCCCATGATGGCGCGGTCGAAGAGCGGCCATGCCTGGTCCTGCACGAGCTTGCGGTAGTTCTCGCCGCGCTGGCGTCCCACAAGGAGCGTCGGGTCATAGTTTGGCATCGACACCATGCACAGCACCTCGCCCGTGTGCGGCTCTATCGCCACGACAGCCCCGCGCTTGCCCACCATGAGCGATTCGGCGTACTGCTGCAGCTTTATGTCGAGGCTCAGGCGAAGGTCTCTGCCGGAAATCGGCTCGACGTCGTGTGCGCCGTCGTCGTATCGTCCCTGAATGCGTCCGTGGGCGTCGCGGATGAGAATTTCCACGCCTTTCACGCCACGGAGATACTTTTCGTAGCTTTTCTCTATGCCGAGGTCGCCGGTATAGTCACCGGAAGCATAGTAGTCGTCGCGCTCTATGTCATCGCGCGACACCTCGCGGATGTTGCCGAGCACACTGCCTGCCGTCGGATAGTGGTACTGCCTGAGGATGCGTTTCTGGATGAAGAAGCCGGGGAAGCGGTAGAGCTTTTCCTGCAGGCGACCGTAGTCTTGCGCCGAGAGTTGCGCGATGAGGCGCTGAGGAGTGTAGGACGAGTAGCCCGGGTTGCTGCGCTTGTCCTTCATGGCGGCGAGGCGCTTGTCGAACTGCTCGCGGGTGATGCTCAGGGTAGCGCAGAAATCGAGAGTGTCGAACGGCTGCACGTCGCGCGGTATCATCATCACGTCGTAGGCGGGCTGATTGAACACCACAAGCTCGCCGTTGCGGTCGTAGATGAGTCCGCGGCTGGGATATACTGTCTTTTTGAGGAACGCATTGGAGTCGGCGCTCGCCTTGTATTTCTCGTCGTTGATCTGCAGGTCGAAAAGACGTACCATGTAGATCAGCCCTATGAGCAATATAAAGCCGCCGATGATATACTTGCGTTTCTCTAAGTTATAATTCTTTCTCAAAGAGGTAATGACGGGTTATGCCTCAGACTTCCGCCTTGCGGACAACAAGGCTGTCTATGGCGTAGAGGAGAACAAAAGTGTATGCCGTGGAGGCAAGGATGCGGAGCACCAGAAGGCGGAAATTGAAGAACTGGAACGCCTCGATGGTGAAGAGCATTATGCAGTAGAGCCCCACGAGGGTAAGCAGGAACTTCATGAACGCCGCAGCTCCCATGGTGTGCGACGTGGGCGAGCGTCCGGCAAGGTCGTCGTCGATTGACACATAGAGGTGGAACAGGCGCTTGCGCGAGAAGGCAAGAACTGTGCAGCAGAGCGAGTTGACGCCGGGGGTATCGCAGAAGATGTCGAGCAGGAAGCCGGCAAGGAAGCCTAAGACCGTCACCAGATTTATGCCCATGGTGATGGGAAGCATCACTATGAGATAGAGGAAAACAAGCGGTACAGCCACATTGAAAAGCACCATGTGGTTGAACACTATCGCCTGCATCGGTATCAGCAGCAGGAATGCGAGCGCGTATCGTATTGCGAACTTTGTCATGGTTTCCTAATTGCCGAACGGGTTCTTCTTTGAGTCGTTTTCCTCGCCTTCCTCGATAGCCTTGAGCTCGTCGGCATTGTTGTTGCGGACAACCTGCACGTTGCCGAGGGTGGTGAAGTCGGTGAGCAGGCGTATGCGGAGCTTGAAGAAGTTCTGGTTGCGGTCGGTGTCGTCGTCGGTAATCACGCCGACGGGAAGTCCTGCCGGGAACACTGCGGAATAGCCGCTTGTGACGATGGTGTCGCCCGGCTTGAAGACTGTATGACGCGGAAGTTCTTCAAGATAAGCCTCGTAGGGGTTGTCGCCGTTCCACACCAGAGAGCCGAAGTACTCGCTGCGCTTGATGCGGCAGGATAGGCGGAAATGCGGGTTGAGAAGCGAGATGACACGCGCCGAATGAGCGCCCACGTTGCTGACGATTCCCACTACGCCGTTGCGGTCCACCACGCCGAGCTCAGGGCGTATGCCGTCGGCGCTGCCCTTGTTGATGGTGATGTAGTTGTAGGGGCGCGCGACGCTGTTGCTGATGACGTGCGCCACTATGAACTCGAAGGGCGGCACGCCGGAATCGGCGACAAGGGTGTCGCGGTAACCCTGCTCGGTCATGATCTCTATGCGCTCGTTGAGGCTCACGATCTCCGACTCAAGGGCGGCGTTGCGGCGGTTGAGGTCATCGTTTATCTCGAGGAGGTCGAAATATGACGTAACCTTGTTGGCGCTCTTGTACGCCGTGGAGGCGAGCCTGCCCGCCGACGTCAGATAGACATGCTGCCGGTAGGGGTCGCCGCGAAACAGCAACATGCAGCTCACGCACACCAGAACGGTGAACACGAGCCACTTGCTGTGACGTACTATGAAAGCGAACAGTTCGTTCATCGACCGCCCCTCCTGCTATCGCCCTTATCGGATGAGGAAGGAGAAACGATGGATGTTCTTGAGAGCTACGCCCGTACCCTTTGCCACGCAGAGCAGCGGGTCGTCGGCGATATGGAACTGGATGCCGATTTTGTCGATGAGACGCTTGTCGAGACCGCGGAGCATGGCGCCGCCGCCGGCGAGGTAGATGCCGTTGCGGACGATGTCGGCGTAGAGCTCGGGAGGGGTCTGCTCGAGGGCGCTGAGCACGGCAGCCTCGATTTTCGAGATGGTCTTTTCGATGCAGTGGCAGATTTCCTGATAGCTCACGGGCACCTCCAGAGGGAGTGAAGTCATCAGGTTAGGACCGTGAACGACGTAGTCCTCGGGCGGGTTGTCGAGTTCGGTGAGCGCGGAGCCCACGTGCATCTTGATCTGCTCTGCCGTACGCACGCCTACCTTGATGTTGTGGGCGCGGCGCATGTGGTTGAGGATATCGTCGGTGAGGTCGTCGCCGGCAACCTGGATACTCTTGTTGCTGACGATGCCGCCGAGGGATATGACGGCGATTTCTGTCGTGCCGCCGCCTATGTCGACAATCATGTTGCCCTGGGGTGCCTCGACGTCGAGACCGATGCCGAGCGCGGCAGCCATAGGTTCGTGGATCATGTAGACGTCGCGACCGTCGGCATGCTCCGAGGAGTCGCGGACGGCGCGGACTTCAACCTCGGACGCACCCGAAGGAATACCCACGACCATGCGGAGCGACGGGGAGAACCAGTTGTTCTTCGTGCTCGCCTTCTTGACAAGACCGCGGATCATGAGCTCGGCGGCGTTGAAGTCGGCGATGACGCCCTTGCGCAGAGGGCGCACGGTGCGTATGCCCACGTGCCCCTTGCCTTCCATCTGGTGCGCCTCCTTGCCGACGGCGATAAGCTTGTCGGTACGTGCGTCCAGCGCCACAATCGAAGGCTCGTTGATAACGATCTTGTCGTTATGGATTATAATCGTGTTGGCTGTGCCAAGGTCGATTGCGATTTCTTTTGTAAGAGAGAAAAGTCTCATTAGATTGATATAGGGATAGAGAGGTTAATCAATGACGGAAGTGGCGGAAGCCGGTCATGACCATGGTCATGCCGTTAGCCTTGCAATAGTCCACCGAGTCGGTGTCGCGGATGGAGCCGCCGGGCTGTATCACGTTGTCGACACCTTCCTTGTGGGCTATTTCCACGCAGTCGGCGAAGGGGAAGAACGCGTCCGATGCCATTGTGGCGCCCTTGAGGTCGAAACCGAAGGAATGAGCCTTCTCGATGGCGTGGCGCAGAGCGTCGACGCGCGATGTCTGACCGACGCCGGAGGCGAGGAGCTGACCGTCGCGGGCGAGGACTATGGCGTTGCTCTTGCTGTGCTTGACGAGCTTGTTGGCGAAGAGCATGTCGGCAATCTGCTGCTCGCTCAGGGAGTCGCCCGACACG
>JAGBDG010000092.1 GCA_017937625.1 Muribaculaceae bacterium
AAGCTAAGTCATACTCAGAACTTACAAATTTTTGACCTGTCAACAGTTGTTTAAGCTCCTTTTCCTGTTTCACGCTGCAATGCTATTCCGTTACTATTACAAAATTAACAAATTATATTTATACAACACAATTCCAGCTGCAAAAGTGAGGGTCATTGAGTTGGTACCTTCGCAACTGGCCATCCAAATATCCAGTTAAACAGACGATTACAACATTGTTGTTGAGAATGAATTACAGAAAGAATACGAACACCATAACTTGATAATTCGGCTATCGTCTGTTATTCATACTTCGTTTGGATTGAGCGGGTTTCAGCATCTTGTGAGCTTGCATCATGCAACGGTAGGCGAAGCGGCGGTTGTCTTCATCCGGATTGCGACCCCAAGGGAGCGATGTGTCGCCACCTCCGCCTCCGCATGATTGGGCGAATTGCGTCGCGCCATCGAGATAGCCGAGGAACAGATACATGGCATACTTCACCATACTCGATACTCACAACCTTTAGCTCATCGAGGTTTGACCGAGATAAACCTCGGAAGATAGAATGTATTTTAGCCAAGTTTATTCTAAATTCAATTTGTAAATCTCTGATTTACAGCAATAGTATTTTGCGGTAAATGGATACAAAAAGCGATTGACAAGTATATTTATCACTCGTCAATCGCCTGAATATTAGTTGTTTATGCCTTAAAAACGGGCGGATTTTATATCAATACTCGTCCTCGTTGAAGAGGAAGTCTTCTTTCGAGGGGTAGTCGGGCCAGATGTCTTCGATAGATTCGTACGTGTCGCCTTCGTCTTCTATTTCCTGGAGATTTTCAATCACCTCCATAGGGGCTCCGCTGCGCATAGCGTAGTCGATGAGCTCATCTTTTGTTGCGGGCCAGGGAGCGTCTTCAAGCTTCGAGGCAAGTTCGAGTGTCCAATACATATCGTTTGTTGCTTAGTTTTCTAAAAAAGTGCGCAAAGATAGCTATTTTATACGTCATTACAACTATCAGGGGCAAACAAAGCGGGCGTTGATGATTAAAAAATGCTAAAACCCTCGAAAGCGTCATTTGTGCCGCGGCGATTCCCAGAAGATCTCCTCTTTTCCTGCCTCGGCGTTTATCGCGCGCGACAGCACGAAAAGATAGTCGCTCAGGCGGTTGACATATCTTATGATTGCCGGATCGACCTTCTCGACAGCCGCCAGGGCGAGTATGCGGCGTTCGGCGCGACGTGCGACAGTGCGGGCGATGTTGGCTCTTGCGGCGTCGGCGTGTCCGCCGGGGAGGATGAAGCGGTTGTGTTGCGGAAGGTTCTGTTCGAGGGCGTCGATGGCGTTCTCAAGGTCGACGGTGGCCGTGTCGGGGAAGGGTTCGGGCTGCCATGCGGAAGATGGCTCTGTGGCGAGCGCGGAGCCCACGTTGAACAGAAGGTTCATCGCAGCTCTCAGCGTGGCGTGAGCCGCCGCAGGAACGGCGGCTGACGCGTCCAGGAGTCCGAGCCACGAGTTGAGTTCGTCGACGGTACCGTATGCCTCGAGGCGCGGGTCGGTCTTGCTGACGCGCGTGCCTCCGACGAGCGAAGTTGTGCCGGAGTCGCCGGTGCGTGTATATACTTTCATATCTCTTTGTTATTTAAGATATTGTTCAGAATCTCTACCAGACGGGGCATCGAATCGGCAACATGGAGCACCGACAGGCAGTGCGGCGCCATCATACCGTGCTCGACCATCAGGTCGAACTGCTCGAGCAGCGGGTCGAAGATTCCGCCCGCGTTGTAGAGCAGCACGGGTTTCGACAGCCCTGTGAAGTTTAAATGCGCGAAGGCGCTCATAAGTTCGTCGAGAGTGCCGAAACCTCCGGGAAGGGCTATGAATACGTCGGCAAGAAGCTCCATCGTGCGTTTGCGGTCGCTGAGTTCGGCAACATGTATGCTCACGTCGTTGAGGGGCGATTCCTTGTCGTAGCGGCGCACGGGCACGACTCCGACAATCTCGGCGCCCGACGTTTTCGCTGCCGACGCTACCGCCGACATCAGACCGGCGTCGACGCCTCCGTAGACGAGCCGGCACGAGTTGGCGCCTATCCACGCTCCCAGATGTGTGGCGTCGTCTATGAGTTCTCTTGGCAGGTTGGACGATGCAGAACAGTATATTGCGATATTCATTACGTTAGTTATTGGATTCTTTGTAATTGACTGGCTGCAAAATTAGTCAAATTTCTGTATTGTCGTGTATTCCAAGCCGTCTAATCGCATGATGCGGCAAAAGAAAAGCCGGAAGCCGCGCGGATTCGCGCAGCTCCCGGCTTGAAAGTTTGTTCTGACTCTGGATTATTCGTCCCAGGTGCAGCTGACGGGCTCGAACTTGCCGGGACCTACAACCTTGAATACGGCTGTATAGGTCGAGGTCGAGCCGGTGTATACGGCGAAGTTGATGGTGTAGAGCACCTCGAGACCGGTGAGCGGCTTGGCGTCCGGATGCAGGGTCGACAGTGCGCCCGGCATTACCTCTTCCATGAAGCGCTTCTTCTCGAGAGCCACAATCTGGTCGTCGGTCATGCCTTCGTAGCCGGCGGCGTACTGCTCGCGAGCCTTTTCGGGACGGAGGTCAAGGTTGCCCTGGTATGCCGATGTGCCGGAGTAGTACTCGTTGTTGCCGTAGGAGGTGACGTAGAACTTGCCGCTCTTGATGTCGGTGTCGCCGAGGGGCTTGCAGATGTTGTTGAATACCCAGTCGACGCATGCCTGGAAGTAGAGCGTGCTCAGCTCCTGGCCGCGGCCCGAGGGCAGGGTGATGGTGACGTTCGGGTCGAAGATCCACTTGCCGCCGTTGAGCACGAACTGGCTTGTCTGTACGGTCGTGAATGTGTTCGGTGTCCATGCTGTGCCGTTGAAGATGTAGGCTGCGCACTCGTTGGTTGTGGTGCTGTTGGCGTAGTGAGCCCAGAACACATATTTCACGTCGCCTTCGGCAGCGTAAGGATAGTTGGCGTTGAGATAGGTCGACAGATAGGGCTCTGCCTTGCTCAGGTTGGCTTTTTTCTGACCCATGGCGGTGTAGTCGGCGGGGCTGAGAGTCACGAAGCCCGAAGCCTCCGACCATTTTGTGCCGTCGTGTACGTAAGCCACGTTCTTCACTACCGTCGGAACGTATGCGGCAGCGCGCGATGCTGCGTTGCGGGCAGCCTTGGGCTTGACCACGAGGTTCTTGATTTCCCATGTGTCCGAGCCTTCGTCGGTAGAGCCGTATTTGAACGCTACCTGTACCTTCTTGCCTGCGAAAGCAGAGAGGTCGACGTCGCCAGAGTTCGCGAAGTCCCATGAGCCTGCTGTGGGCCATACGGGGATGTCGAGCATTGTCCATCCTGTTGCGCCTTCCTCGCGGACTGCCACGCCGCAGAGCGTCTGCAGTGTGGTCTGGAATTTGGCGGCATGGTCGAAGCTGAGGCTCCAGTCGTCCGAGCCTGCCAGGTCGAGGACCGGGGAGATCGCGTAAGCTTCCGAAGCCTTGGCGCCGCCGGCGTATGCCGAGCCGTTGAGGTAACCGGCGCCGTTATATATCTTCCACGACCATACGAAAGTGAGACCCTCGGCGAGGTTCACGTTCTCGATTGTCCAGTCCTCAGGCATAGCCTCGAGGGTTTCGGGAAGCATGTTGTATGTCTGTGCCTCGGGGACGTCGGAGCCGCCTCCGAAGACGGGCTCCTGTGTGGCGAGGTTATAGGTGACGATGCAGTATTTGCCGTTGGCGGGGTTCACATAGTCGTCGAGCAGCGACGGCAGATAGTCTGCGGCGGGCATCGACGGGCAGAAAGCGTCAACGTAGTTCTCGCTGCCCCATACGTCTTCGGCATACATTTCGGGGCTTACGGTGAACTTCTGCGGGTTCTGGGCCTCGGTATATGCTGCGGGCTCGTTCTCAGCCATGTTGTAGGTCAGCTTGACGGCAGAGCCTTCGGTGAGGCTGATGTAGTAGGGGAAGCTTGTGCTGTTGAGGAAAGCGGGCACGTATTGCGATGCCGGAGCTGCCTCGGAGAAGCGCTTGAGTTTTCCTACTGCGGCAAGGGCGTCGGCGCCTTCCTCGCCGGCGAGTGCCTTGTTGGCGGCGAGACCGGCGATAGTGCCGTATTCGGCGTCGGTAAGGGTGTATTCTACCGTCTCGACGTTGCTCATCGGGGCGTCGTTGTTCTCCTCGAAGCCGTCAAGATGGTCGTTCCATGCGTTTTCGTCGCAAGCGGTGACTGTGACTGCCAGTGCGAGCGCGAGCAGGGCGTTGGAATATGTCTTGATTTTCATAATGTCGTAATTGCTTGCTTAGAAATTAATACGAAGTTTCATCGAATATGTTCTGCCGAAGCTGTAGAAGCCGTAGGCGTTCTCCCATGTGCCGGTAGCGTCGGACGGCGTCGTGGCGTCGACAATGTAGTTGTAGTTGAACAGGTTGTGGACGTTGCCGAAGAGCGTTGCCTCTACGTCCCCCAGCTTGAAGCGGTACGATGCGTTGAGGTCGAGCTGGTTGCCCCAGGGAATTTCCCACGGGTCGGCAAGGTTGATTTCCTTGTTTGCCGAGAACGAGCTGCTGCTGATGGTGTAGTCCGAGTAGTTGCGTGCCGCAACCTTCCAGTCGCCGCCGATGCGGAAGCCTGTGAAGGGTTTGAATGTCACGCCTACGGCTGCCGTTGTCTGAGCCGAGCCGCCGACCTTAACCTTGTCCTGGTTGAGTTTTGCCCAGGCGTGGTTCTCGGCGAGGATACCGTCGGCGATGTTGCCGCTGAGGTCTTTCAGAGGCTCGCCGCTCTGGTTGTAGAAGTAGCCCACGGGATTGTTGACCCATGAGTAGTCGCCCCACGAGAGCATGCCCGTCAGTTCGAACCACTTGGCGGGAGCGTAGGTGAAGTTGAGTTCCACACCCATGTGGCGGGCGTTCACGCCTGTCATGTTGATGTAGAAACGGTCGCCTGCGTGCTCGCCGTTGGTGATGTCGCCGCCGCGTGTCGTGGTCTTGTCGAGCCACTTGGTGTAGTAGGCGTTGACCATCGCCGAGAATGTGCGCGAGCTGAAGCCGTAGCCGAGTTCTGCCGAGAATACCTTCTCGTTGACGGGGTTGGGGTTCGCTGCGTTCGACACTGCCGAGCTCAGGAACACGCCCTGCGAGAAGAACGGAGCGCGGCTGATGTAGCCTACGTTGGCGAACACGTTGTTGTGGCGGTCGATGTTGTAGTTCGCGCCGAACTTGACGGTTCCGCCGATGAAGCTGTAGGTCTTCGATTTCTCGTGCTGCTTGTCATAGTAGAAGTGGTCCACGCGCTGGTAGCTCGTGTTGTTGAGAGAGCCCGAGAGGATGAGGTTGATTTTCTTGAGGAGGGTGTACTCGGCCTGTGCGTAG
>JAGBDG010000093.1 GCA_017937625.1 Muribaculaceae bacterium
CTGGAAGTGGATCTCCCCAAGGCATACGAGGCATGCCGTCGCGGCATTGAGGAAAAGACGCTGGCGCCGTGGTCGGGCAAGCCTGCCGGATGGATCGATGAATTCTGGAACGAGCACGGGTATATTCCTGCACTTGCCGACGGCGAACAGGAGACTGATCCTAACGTGAACGGATTCGAGAAGCGTCAGCCTGTGGCAGTCACCCTCGGTACAGCCTATGACGAATATTGCCTGTCGCTCCTCGCCGATGCCCTTGGCAAGACCGAAGAAGCGGCAAAGTATCGTCAGAAGGCGCTCAACTACCGCAACCTCTACAATCCGTCGACAGCATTCTTCCATCCGAAGGATAAGGACGGACGGTTTATCGAGCCGTTCGACTATTCTTTCCCTGGCGGTATGGGTGCGCGCGAATACTATGGAGAAAACAACGGCTGGGTTTACCGCTGGGATGTGCCCCACAATGTCGCCGACCTGGTGAAGCTGATGGGTGGTCGCCAGCAATTCGTGGCAAATCTCGACCGTACATTCGCCGAGCCTCTCGGTCGCAGCAAATACGATTTTTACTCGAAGCTCCCCGATCATACAGGCAATGTGGGGCAGTTCTCCATGGCAAATGAGCCGTCGCTGCATGTGCCCTACCTCTACAACTATGCCGGTGCGCCGTGGAAAACCCAGAAAAGAATCCGTCAGATGCTTGACACGTGGTTCCGTGCCGACCTTATGGGTGTGCCGGGCGATGAAGACGGAGGCGGCATGACGTCGTTTGTGGTTTTCTCGTCGATAGGTCTCTATCCCGTCACTCCGGGTATACCGGTGTACAATATCGGTTCACCGCTGTTTACCCGCACATCGTTGTCTCTTCCCAACGGAAAGACTTTCGAGATAGTGGCAGACGGATGTTCGCGCGACAATAAGTATATACAGCGTGCAGAACTCAACGGACACCCATGGGATAAGCCGTGGATCAGCCATGCCGACCTGATGAAAGGCGGACGGCTGGTGTTGGTGATGGGACCGAAGCCTGACAAGGAGTGGGGCGCCGCTGTCGGCAGTGAGCCGCCGTCCATGTGACGACAGATACCGCTTGTCGGGTTTTCAATATCATTGATATCAGAAAGTCAGCCATCCGGCATGGGTGGCTGACTCTCTTTTGGGTATGGATGATGTTCAGATAGTGTTCAGCAGCTCTGTTTTACCGTCGTTGACGAGCTTGAGGATGAGTTCGCCGAAGAGAGTGTTCTGCCATGCGAACCAGGGACGTGTGAAGTTATTGGCGTCCTTTACATCGAACGATTCGTGGATAAAGCCCGTTCCGGCGTCTGTGGCAAGGAGCATGCGGATGCAGTCGCGGATTTCGTTGTCGTCTTGCGATGTGAAAGCTTTCATCATGATGCTCATGGGCCATGCCATGTCATAGCCTATGTGAGGTCCGCCTATGCCTTCTCCTGCCGGTCCGCTGAAGAAGTATGGGTTGTCCTTGCTCCATACGAAGCGGCGCGTGTTCTGGTAGACGGGATCGTTGACGTCGACGTCGCCGAGATAAGCCATGGCAAGGAGGCTCGGCACGTTTGCATCATCCATCAGGTGATAGTTGCCGAAACCGTCAACCTCAAAAGCATATATCTTACCATATTCGGGATGATTGTAGACCGCATGTTTGCGCAGTGCCGATTCCACTTCGTCGGCGAGGACCGTGCATCGTGCGGCAAGATCGGGCTGACTGTTTACTTCGGTGAGAATTTCAGCAGCTTTGCGGAGGCTCGACACTGCCATGAAGTTCGACGGCACGAGGTACTGGAATGTTGTTGCGTCGTCGGACGGGCGGAAGCACGATACAATCAGTCCGCATCCGCTCACGGGGGCGCCCAGTCCGTTGTTGTTCAGGGTGTCCAGCTGACGCTCAGTCTTGCGTTGGAAACGGTACGGACCGACATTGTCCTTTCGCTGCTGTTCCGTGAATGTCCTGAGCACATTGTTGATAGCTGCGAGCCATTCCTGTCCGAACACGCTTGTGTCGCCAGTTTCTTTCCAATACTCATAAGCGAGCCGGATAGGGTAGCAGAGCGAGTCGATTTCGTACTTGCGCTCATGCACCTCAGGCTTCATGTCGGTAATGTCGCTCATCCAGTCGCCGCCGGTAGGACCGTCGTTGAAGGCATTGGCGTACGGGTCGAAATTTATGCACTTGAACTGGCGGTTGATGACCCCCGCAATCATCTTCTTCAGCTCTGGGTCGTCGTTTGCCAGCTGAACGTATGGCCACACCTGTGCGCCGGAGTCGCGCAGCCACATGGCGTGGATGTCGCCGGTGTACACAAA
>JAGBDG010000094.1 GCA_017937625.1 Muribaculaceae bacterium
CGACGAGCGCATGAAGCTCTACCGCAACCTGGGCAACAGCACCCGCGAGGGCATGTTCCTCTTCGGCTACCTCGAGTATGTCGACGAGAACGGCGCCACCAAGCGTGTCCGCGCCCCGGAGCAGCCCTACGACCTCTATATCCGCGACGCCGTGGGCAAATTCCAGGGCATGGACCCCAACGAATGGCCCGCCGACAAGAACAGCTCGCTGCCCAACGGCGACCACAACTCGGGATGGCACTTCGCCAAATATCCTTTCTACAGCGACAATGACGCTCACCAGATGGAAAGCGACTTCACCGAAATACGTCTCGCCGAGGTCTACTACACCCTCGCAGAATGCAAGGTGCGCGGAGGCAAGAATTCCGAGGCCGCAAAGCTACTCAACCAGGTTCGCCGCCGCAACTATCCCGCCGAGAACCTCGAGACCGTGCTCTACGAGCCCGAAGGCAAGGCTAAGCTCGACCTCAAGGAGATGCTCGACGAATGGGGACGCGAGTTCTTCGCCGAAAGCCGCCGCCGCATCGACCTCATCCGCTATGGCAAATTCACGTCGGGCACATGGTGGGACAAGACACCCGACGCCGACAAGCACTATGAAATTTTCCCGCTGATGCGCCCCATCCTCGATGCGAATCCCGCGCTGAAGCAGAATCCAGGCTATAACAACTAACCGATATGAAAATCAACAGACTATATATAGCAGCCGCAGCAGCCATGACACTGTCGTTAGCGGCATGCGACGACGAGAAAGACCTCATTGTCATCGAGGACGATCTCCCAATCAAGACTTCGACGCTCTACATGGTTGGCGACGCCACACCAAACGGCTGGAACATCGACGCTCCCACGCCCTTTGCCCAGTCTGCCGAAGACGCCCTTGTCTTCACATGGGAAGGCGAGCTCAACACGGGCGAAATGAAACTGTGCCTCACTCCGGGCAGCTGGGACGCGCCCTTCGTCCGTCCCCTCGAGGCAGGAACCGAAATAGGCAAGGAACCTATCGTCGAGGCGAAGTTCCAGATGCACGCCGGTGACCCCGACGAGAAATGGCGCGTTGCCGAGGCCGGCAAGTACCTCTTGACCTTCGACATGCGCAACTGGACAATGTCGACAAGCTATCTCGGCGGCAAGGAAGGTCCGACAATCGAACCTATCGAAACCGAGAGCCTTTTCATCGTAGGCGATGCCACTCCCAACGGATGGAATATCGACGAACCCACGCAGCTCACAAAGACAGCCGACTACACCTTTGTATTCGAAGGTCCGCTCAACGCCGGCGAGATGAAGGCAGGCACCGTTTTAGGCAGCTGGGACGCGCCTTTCGTTCGTCCAGCCGAAGCGAATGTCGAAATCAACAAGGACGGCGTCGCATCCGACAGTTTTGTCTATACCACCGGTCCCGACGACAAATGGAAAGTGACTTACGCCGCCAACTACCGCATCACATTCAATCTCAAGGACTGGAAAGTCAGCTGCGAGTTCGTGTCCGACCTCGAGGGCGGCGACACTCCCGAAGTCAAGCCTCTCGAAGCAGAGCACGTCTATATGATTGGCGACGCCACTCCCGGCGGATGGAGCCAGGACGACGCTGCAGAGTTCACGAAAGTATCGCAGTACGTCTTCGAATGGAAAGGCTCGCTCGTTTCAGGCAACATGAAGGCATGCATCGAGAAAGATCCCAACTGGGGACAGCACTTCCTGCGCCCGGCAGTCAACGGCACCGAAATCAGCAAGAGCGGCGTAGCCGACAGCAAGGTCGTATTCACCAAAGACCCCGATGACCAGTGGAAAGTGACCGAGGCAGGCGAGTACACCATCACCTTCGACCTCGAGAAATACACCATCACTGTGAAAGCCGAGGGAGCCGAAGAACCCGACGACCCCGATGCGCTCAAAAGCGAGACACTATATATGATAGGTGACGCCACTCCCGGCGGATGGAGTATGGACGCTCCGACGCAGTTCACTCGCTCGGAAGAAAACAAATATGTCTTCACATGGGAAGGTCAGCTCAACGAGGGCGACATGAAGGCTTGCCTCCAGCCCGACGGCACATTCTCATGCCCCTTCCTCCGTCCCGCCAAGGGCGGTGTGACAATCGGCGAGAACGGAGTGTCCGAAGCCTCCTTCGTCTACACCACCGACCCCGACGACAAGTGGCGTGTGACCAAAGCCGGCAAATACCGCCTGACATTCGACCTCTCCGCATGGACCATCAAAGCTGAATATCTAAACTGAACCGACAATGAGAATCTTCAACAAGACCCTGTTTATAAGCGCTGCCGCGGCTCTGGGAGCAATGTGCCTGAGCGCCTGCGACGACGACAACTACAAGATGAAGTATCCCCCGCGCTACGAGCTTCCCGACCTGCCCGTAATCGAAGACGTGCACTCCTACAAGGCACCCATGTACTGGAGCGTCTACGAATACTGCTGGAGCCAGGAGCGCGCCGGAGTCACAAACGAGAACATGGACATCACAGCCGACGAATGGGACAAGATCATCGACTGGGTGGCACGCGACCTCAAGCCCCACGGCTTCGACATGGTATGCACCGACGGATGGATACCCATGACCGCCAGGGACGGATCGCCCTACATGACCCACTACGGCTCCATGGCAATCAGGGACCTCGTGGCAAAGGCTAAGGCAAAGGGGCTGAAAGTCGGAATCTACGACAACCCCATGTGGCTCCACTGCCCCAACGACACAAAGATTCCCGGAACCGACATCACCACAGGCTCCCTGCGCTACAACGGCTTCGAGGAAGTGCGCAACCCCAAGAACGACGACCTTTGGTTCTGGTGGGGCGTCGCCACGCACGAGGGAGCGCGCGAGTGGATCGACGGTTTCTTCAAGCACTACAAGGATCTGGGCGTCGAGTACATCCGCATGGACTTCCTCAGCTGGTATGAGGACGGCAACGACCGCGGCATGGGTATCGTCGGTCACGGCTACGGTCGCGAGAACTATGCCCGATACCTCGCCTACATCGCCGAATCGGCGAAGAAGTACGGAATCTTCACATCGCTCGTGATGCCGCATCTCTACAACGACGCCGAAGTCGAGGCTCGCTACGGCAATATGGTACGCATCGTCGCCGACACCGGCGAGGGACGCTGGGACCACGTGTCGGCTAAAGACCGCGGACAGTCATACGCCAACTGGCCCAACTGCAACAACCAGTTCGACGGCTTTACCTACTGGAGCCACATAGCCGGACGCGACAAAGTGATTCTCGACGGCGACTTCCTGCGCCTCAATACCCTTGCCAACGACAACGAGAAGATGACTTCCGTATCTCTCCAGCTCATGGCTGGAGGACCCGTGACCGTCGCCGACCAGTACAGCACCATCGGCGACAACACGAAGTTCTACGCCAACGATGAACTTCTCGCCCTCAACGCCGACCGCTTTGTAGGCAAACCTCTGAGCGACGTGCTCAACAGCCCGGACAGCAACATCTGGTACGGTCAGATGAGCAACGGCGACTATGTCGTCGGTCTTTTCAACCGCGACGAAAGCGCCAAGTCGTTCGACATCCCCCTGAGCACATTCGGCATCGACGGCGAAATGAAAGCACGCGACCTCTGGAAACATGCCGATGAAGGCACTGTCAGCGCCGTCAAGGCTAATATTCCGGCACATGGCTGTAAAATTATCAAACTTACCAAATGATGAAGAAAACCGCTATCATAACCCTCTGCGCATGCGTCTTCGTTCAGGCGCATGCGGTAAGCACCGCCTCGCCTGACGGCAATGTGGTTGCCGACTTCGACGTTGTCGGCGGTGTTCCCACCTACTCGGTCGACTACAAAGGACACCACGTAATCATGCCCTCGCGCCTCGGTCTCGACCTCGACAACGCGCCCGACCTTCTCGACGGCTTCGAGCTCGCCGGTACTTCGACATCCTCCTTCGACGAGACATGGCACCCCGTATGGGGCGAGAACAGCGACATCCGCAACAACTACAACGAGATGGTCGCCACCCTCCGCCAGCCCGAGAACGACCGCACGGTCCTCATCCGCTTCCGCGTCTACAACGACGGCGTGGGATTCCGCTACGAGTTCCCGCAGCAGCGCAACCTCAACTACTTCGTCATAGCCGAGGAGCGCTCCGAGTTCGCCATGCCCGGCGACATGACGGCATGGTGGATCATCGGCGACTACGACACTCAGGAATACGAGTACACCCAGAGCCGCCTGAGCGAAATACGCGGCATCAACCAGGGTACCGCCGTCGAGCACAATCTCTCGCAGCAGCAGTTCTCGCCCACGGGCGTCCAGACCTCGCTGCAGCTCAAGACCGACGACGGCATCTACATCAACCTCCACGAGGCTGCCCTTGTAGACTACTCCTGCATGCACCTCAACCTCGACGACAAGAACTTTGTCTTCACATCGTGGCTCACGCCCGACGCACAGGGCAAGAAAGGCTATCTCCAATCGCCCTGCAAGTCGCCCTGGCGCACCATCATGGTCAGCGACGACGCCCGCGACATACTCGCGTCGAACCTCATCCTCAACCTCAACGACCCCTGCAAGTACGAGGACACTTCGTGGATCAAGCCGGTCAAATACATCGGCGTATGGTGGGAGATGATCGGTCACGACAAGCCCTGGGCATACACCTGGGACCTTCCCTCAGTGAAACTCGACAGCCTCGACTACACCACGGTGAAGCCTAACGGACAGCACCCGGCGAACAACGAGAACGTCAAGAAGTACATCGATTTCGCGGCTCAGCACGGGTTCGACCAGGTGCTCGTCGAAGGCTGGAACATCGGCTGGGAAGACTGGTCCGGCAACAAGAAAGACTATGTCTTCGACTTCCAGACACCCTATCCCGATTTCGACATTGACATGCTCAACAAATACGCTCACTCCAAAGGCGTCCGCATCATGATGCACCACGAGACTTCCAGCTCTGTCCGCAACTACGAGCGCCACATGAAGGACGCCTACGACCTCATGGACCGCTACGGCTACAATGCCGTCAAGAGCGGCTATGTGGGCGACATCCTGCCCCGCGGCGAGCATCACTACGGACAGTGGATGAACAACCACTACCTCTACGCCGTCACAGAGGCTGCCAAGCATCACATCATGGTCAACGCCCACGAGGCTGTCCGGCCTACCGGTCTTTGCCGCACCTATCCCAACCTCATAGGCAACGAGAGCGCCCGCGGCACCGAGTACGAGTCCTTCGCCGGCAACTCCACCAGCCACACCTGCGTGCTGCCCTTCACACGCCTTCAGGGCGGTCCGATGGACTATACTCCCGGCATCTTCGAGAACGACCTGAGCAAGTTCAACCCCAACAAGAAAACTCACGTCAACACCACCATCTGCCGCCAGCTCGCCCTCTACGTGACCATGTACAGCCCCCTGCAGATGGCAGCCGATGTTCCCGAGGTCTACAATCAGTTCCTCGACGCCTTCCAGTTCATCAAGGACGTTGCCGTAGACTGGGACCGCAGCATCTATCTCGAGGCAGAGCCCGCGCAGTACATCACCGCCGCCCGCAAGGCTAAGGGAAGCGACGACTGGTTTGTCGGCGGCATCTCGGCAGACGGACACAAGAGCGAAATCAGCTTCGACTTCCTCGACAAAGGACGCAAGTACGAAGCTACAATCTATGCCGACGCGCCCGACGCCCACTACCTCACAAACCCGCAGGCATACACCATTACCAAAAAGAAAATCGACGCAAAAACCCGCCTCAAGCTCACATCGGCTCCCGGCGGCGGCTTTGCAATCTCCATCAGACCAATCAGCTAAGATTTAGGTTATAAGAATTGATAAGGATGGAGGCTGCGCTGTAATACAAATTACGGCGCAGCCTCTCATTTGATGAAAGTTATCCAATCTGGATTAAAGGATTAATACCAAGATGAATCCATTGTCCTATTTCATAAAGAATGATACCGAAAAATGTTATCTGTATCATCCAGATTATAAATCCCGATTTAACAGATACCGTTTTGATACCTAAAAACGGCGAGGTGATTGTGTTCATTACGTCCGGCTGTGAAACCGTACGGACAATACCATAAAATACAACCAATGGCAAATAGATGAACGAGAGCCATTGCAGAAGTGCGAAAAACAAAAACAACATTTGCAATTATTACTTTTTTAGAAGTTCGAATTTATATTTCTGACGGATATAGGAAATCTGAATGACAGCCTGTATAGTCACGCGGTAGGCAGGTCCGGCGACATCCATAACACAATATAATGAGGTCAGAATCAAACCTACTGGTCCCAACAATACTGATGCGACCGGAACAAGAGTGGAACTGAGAGCTATCGTCAGACCTTTACCTGCCAGTTGCGAAATCACTGCGGTCACGACAGAAACCATAAGCAAGTATCCCGGTTTACTGCCGGACACCCATAGCGTTTTCAATGAGCGCACAGCCTTTACGCGGTTGAATCTTATAGCGGGCACTTTCAACTCTACCATTATCTGCTTCAGTTCATCGTCTGACGCACCATCGAGGGAATCAGATATCAATTTATCAAGCAGCAAGAGCTCGATGTCTTCATCTGCGCGCCTCGTGTTAAATGACAAACCGCATTTGCGGGCGACATCTCTTAATATCATGGAATATTCGGGACCTTCCCCTCGAAAGAAATTCAACACTGAATTTCCTCCGAAAAGACGAAACTCATGGAACAGTTCCGGCAGCATCTGCATGATACTATCCGGGTAACATCTACTATACAGATCTGTCGAAGAAAGTGTTTCTGTCGCCCGAAAAGACCCATCCTTTTCCTTAGTAACGATATCACATAATACCCGCAAGTCAGAATTGGCTGCGTGCCATAAGAATGTCAGGATTTTACCATTGTACATAGGGGTTGTAAAAAGATGGTTGGACTATCAGATTTAAATATTGGTAACAGCAGGTCTGTTCTACATCTCTTTGAATTAATAGGTTGTGAAAGCAATGAGAGTTATATTCTTTTCCGGAACGCCCCTGCTCGCCACAGCCCAATGGAAATCCGCATCAGGCATGAAATCGCAAATGTAACGGTTAAGATCGGCAAATTCCTCCATCAACAGTTCATACGACTGTCTACACCGTATGACGAATACCGCTTTCTTTGCCTTTTCGCAATCTATTTCATTCGGGTCCATATTGAGAAGCGCCTCTTTAAGATTATCGCCATAAGATACATTAAACGTCAGAGTTGACACAGAATCGAAGAGGGAATCGATATCTTCGTTATGCAAAGGAGATATTTGCTCTTCGTCAGATGGCAAGACAAGATGTCGAAACGCGGGCAAATTCACTTCTTTTATATTGAACTTCATGGTTTTAATTTTTTAGATTAACTATATCAGTAGTTAAGAGATCATGACTGCAGGGAAGGACTATTCGGGTTTCCCGGCTGTCGGATTACTAATAATTAGCAGACAGGAATTTTTTATTCACAATTTTCTACTTTTTGGGGTCGTAAAATACATAACCTAAACGATTGTTGATATCGTCCCAGTCGTTAAGATCGAATTCTGAATTGTTGATACCTGTATTTTCATATTCTTCCATAGCTTCTTCTCTGGTCATGCCTGAACAACCGTCGTCATCATAGTCCTCATAATCCTCTTCTTCTGCATCGATATCATCGTCGTATTCAATAATATCGTCGCTCCCGTGTTCTTGCTCATAGATATGGGCGTCTTCCATGGCGGGATCATAACAAGCTTTTTGACAAATGAACTCCTCTTCAGTCATCCATTCATCCAAAACCGGGACATAGACGCATTTCTCAACAAAACCGTCTTCATTTTCACGGTATTCAACTTTCGTATAACTCAATGTTTGCATTTTGTATATTTTTTATTGTTTTTAGTAAAAGAATAATAGATATTTGTGACATATCGGTTTCCCGGCAGTCGAGTTTATCAACATGCTGACTGCATGTTCTCTCTCCACACATCGCGCAACCATTCAGCTCTGACGGGACCAAGCAAACGCGCGCATTTGAATGCCTCCTTAAGCGCTAAAACGGTGTGTGCCCTGTACACAGGGACTCCATTCAGCTGACTCGGTTCAAGAACCAACGCGAGATTGACTTCTTCGGTAACGCCAAGACGTAAAGGTATAAGCCAACACATCTTGTCGTCACGTCGGAACCAAAATTGTACTGCTTCGTCCTGACGATTCTCCAACCTTGTCTGGGTATCTTGAATACAACCTATCAGTAACCTTCTCAGAAAATTCCTGCTTGCCCGAACAATATCTTCTTTGTCGGCATTTTGATATTCTTCAGACGGTCCGGAACTATGGCGTAGCATCTCGATGATTTCATCAGGAATCCTGGCGGTCCTTTCATCGAAAATATGACCGAACTCCGGTTCTATGCGTAAAGCAGAGTCAAATTGCATAGATGGAAACTGGACTAATTCAGGGACTCTGTTACCAAACCGAAGGATAGCCTCACGAGCTTCTTTACAGCTGCGCCGCATGAAAAATTTGAGCGGTTGCCCGGAGTTATTATATCCCCAAAGCAGAAACACTTCATCAGTATTATTATAAAACAATCCGGTATGGAACATTCTCATATTGTTATACAACAACACCTTGCCTTCTGCTTCTGCTTTATGACCAGTGAACCTTATAACGTTGTAAAGGACGCAAGGATCCTCCAGACCGTCTGACAAATCGCACATTGTAGACAGTTCAGCTAAGGATTCTGGAGTAATATGGTTTCTCATAAAATTGTCAAAATTCATATCCAACGCCTGCGTCGCAATTTCAGAGTTCGAACAATCTCTATTGCTGGCGAGACGGACAGACTTGTCGGTATTGCTTTCGCCAAATATCTCAAAGTGTTCGGGATTTGCTTCAAGCATTGCTCGGAAACTACGATATCCGCACCAATAACCGCCGGCAAACCCGCTTCCATGCAAATTGGTCAGATAACCGGCCAAGTGTACAAGACGCATCCTTCCTCCATGTTCAGTTATCACGCGGCGGATGATCTCAATCCGTTGATTGTTCTCCATCTTAGGATAATTGAATCGATGCAATCATGTCGCTGCCGTTCAGATTATATTCGCTGTGATTAATCTCATTATGTTTGTAATCACGGAATGCCTCTGAGCGCTCCTTGTCCCTGGCGCAGTACCATCCGTTGATGGCTGCTGGCTCAGCGTAGTCGCTGAAACCAAAATTGTTTTTGTTTTCGCCTGAACAATAGTGTTTGTTCAAGGCTTTTTTACTTTTATCATCCATAATATATATGTGGATTTAGGTTAATAATAGTGGAGTTTACTGTTTGAGCTCAAAAAACTTTGCCACTGCAACCGGTTTCGATTGCAGTGGCAAAGTTATAGACAATACCAAGTCCTCGCCAAATTATATTGGCTCTCAAATATATCCGGATATACTATTCGTTTTCGTCCTTCATAATAAGCTTAATCTTATCATTAAATGTTTTCTCGTCATCAAAGAGCATATTGCCTCTTTTAAAGAATGATTCTTCAAAAATTGAGCCACTTTGAGATCTGAGAATTGCTATCGCCCATTTCCGGTCTTTGGCGTTTAAACTATTTTGCGCTTTTAAATAATGCTCTAACCTATGGTATTTTTTTATTAATTCTTTGTCAGAATAATACTGTTTTGCTAATTCGCGAATATCCTTATCTTGGAATAAAATTTGGACGAATAACCACGCAAGATCATCATTAATGTTAAATTGATAACATCCGTTCTCAAGTTTCACTAATAAAGTTTCACCATTATTTGATTCTTTGATTTTGAATTCACATGCATCGTCAAGTTTTGCTATCATATCAGCATACTTCTTCTCTTTAGTTTTAGCAATAGCTCTCGCTAATTTGACACTAAGAGAACCTGAAATTGATGAATTCAATTTTCTATAAACATCTACAAATGCCTGTTTTTCACTCGCTTTGCAATCTTGCTCTACAATTATGTTTTCTTTAGCCAAGAATAATATAAACTTTTTATATACTTTCTTTTCAAGATCTCTTACTGCCTCATCTAATTCCTCATCCGGCTCTATGCGAACCCACGATATCCAGAATGTTCCGTTTTGAACATTATTGGTAAAATTATGACGGTGATAGTAACCTGCAGTTCGTCCTCTTTCTTTAATAAACGGTCTAATATAGTCAAACCATTTGTCACTCAATTCTTCAACTCTATCTGCAAATTCATCCGTGGTGCTTGTTGAGTCTGATATTGCTTTTATTCCATAGTATATTTCAACATCAGGCTCCAACAATCCATACTCCACAATGAATTCAAATGTCATCCGCTCAGCCCTTAATGTCAGAATCTTACACATCAAATGCTTCGGTTGAAATATCCCGTCGCCACTATATTCATGAAGAAAACCTTGCAGATCACTTGGGAATGGAGACAGTTCCTGCAACTCAGCTAAATGCTTGTATAATATATTCTCTCTGTCATATTCGATGACCTTACGCAGGTACTCCTCGCATCGCTGCTTGAATTGGTCTTCGGCTACTTTTTCGAAAGGATTCTCACTTAACCAGAGCATCAGTTTACAATATCTCATAGTAGATCTTATTGTCATCTTTTCCCAATACCGAGAGTTGCGATTATGATTTTTAACGATGCTCTTCTTCAGTCTTTCGGTAGCCCATATACGAAAACGTGTAGCTATCACAGAGTGAACCCGATATCCAAGTGATATAATCATGTCGAGATTATAGAACGGAATCTCTCGGCTCACCTTTCTTATCCCTTCCTGACGAACCTGTCGGAATTTACGACAGGTTGATTTTTCGTCAAGTTCACCATCATTATATATACTTCGTATATGTTCAACCACATTGCTTCGGGAGGTCTGATATAATTCCGCCATCTGCTGCTGAGACAGCCAGACCGTCTCGCCTGAGAACTTCACATCGATGCGGATATCGCCATCCTCGCTTTGGTATATTATAAATTGATCGTTCTGTTCCATAGGTATCGGATAAGTGTCTTTTTCCTACAAAATTACATATTTATCTGGATTATACTTTATCCGGTCAGAATAAAAAAGTGACATAGGTGCAAGTTAAACACGACGGTTTCCCATCACGGAACGTTCGGGTTATTACTGATTATCTGCAAGGAATTTGCAACTAATTCAGCTTTTACGACGCTTCTGCTTGAATCCCTTATTTCATTTCCGAAATGAGGTGACGGATTGCCGAGAGGGGATGGTAGAAGAGCATCCGGGGACCGACGTATCTCATTATCTTGCGGATTTTCTCGCGGTTCTCGGGCGAATAGCAGTGTATCTCGCATTTGCGGCAGCTCGACTTTCCGTTGCCTTTCGGGCAGCGGTCGAGACGCCGGTGAGCGTAATCCAGGAGGGCGCGACACTCGTCGCACAAATCGTTTCCGCCGCGACTGTGATGCTTGCGGCAGTAGATGGCAATCATCTCGCCGACTGTTTTCTTCTCCTGTTCTATGCGTTCCATAATGCTCTGGATAAATTCGGCGCAAATTTAGGCATAATCTCCGAAGCTTCCGCCCATTGCGGCGATTAATGAAGTGTTGCGGGATTCAAAAAAAATGCTTAACTTTGCAGCCGGAAAATAAAAATCCACGTAATTCATTAATTATCAATTCAAACAATGCAGTACGAAACCGTTTTCATTTTAACTCCCGTTTTGTCTGATGCACAGATGAAGGAAGCGGTAGAAAAGTTTGCGAAGATGCTCACCGACAACGGTGCTGAAATCGTGAACACCGAAGAATGGGGTCTGCGCAAGCTCGCCTATCCCATCGAGAAAAAGTCCACAGGCTTCTACAGCCTCATCGAGTTCAACGCCGATCCTCAGGTGATCCGCAAGCTCGAGACAGAATTCCGCCGCGACGAGCGCGTGCTCCGCTGGCTCACATTCCGTCAGGACAAATATGCAGCTGAATATGCCGCCAAGCGTCGCGCCCGCCGCGCTCAGGCTGCCGCTCAGCCCGCTGTTGTTGAACCCGTAGAAAACAAGGAGGACTAAAAAATGGCACAAGCTCAATCTGAAATCCGCTATCTCACTCCCATGTCGGTTGACGTAAAGAAGAAAAAATACTGCCGCTTCAAACGTTTCGGCATCAACTTCGTCGACTACAAGGATCCCGAATTCCTCAAGAAATTCCTCAACGAACAGGGCAAGATTCTTCCCCGCCGCATCACCGGTACTTCTCTCAAGTTCCAGCGCCGCGTCGCTCAGGCTGTCAAGCGTGCTCGTCACCTCGCACTCCTGCCCTACGTTACCGACCTTATGAAATAACCCTTAACCGCCAAGCAGATATGAAACTGATTCTTAAAGAAGACGTCAACGGCCTTGGATACAAGGACGACGTTGTCACTGTAAAAGACGGTTACGGCCGCAACTACCTCATCCCCACAGGCAAAGCAGTCATCGCTTCCGCCATGGCTCTCAAGGTTCTCGAAGAAAACCAGCGCCAGCGCGCCCACAAGCTCGCCAAAATCAAGGCTGACGCAGAGGCTCTCGCAGCTCAGCTCCAGGGCATCAAGCTCACAATCGGCGCCAAGACCAGCGCTACAGGCACTATCTTCGGTTCTGTCAACAACATCCAGATTGCTGAAGCTCTCGAGAAGCTCGGTTTCAACATCGACCGCAAGACCATCGAGCTCAAGCAGCCCGTCAAGGAAGTCGGCGAATACGTCGCTACAGTACGCCTCCACAAAGACGTCACTGTCGAGATTCCTTTCGAAGTTGTTGCCGAATAATTTTCGCGACCAGACTCACACGGCTGCCGTTCCCCGGGACGGCAGCTTTTTTATCCGGATATAGTCAACCGGTGGATTGCAGATAATATTTAACATTATTTATACTTCAAGCCACCTCATACGCAAGCGTCGCGCACGACTTTGGCTCACGCGATATTTTGTCAAATGCCGAAAAAGTCGTACCTTTGCAGCACCGATTATGTCCAAATCTACCAAATCCGGTTGCGCGGCACGCTTTGGCCAAGTACGCCTCACCGCAACGGCTTAATTATGTAATTATTAAACAAGCAATTAGAAAGTGGATACCATTAGCTACCGCACCGAATTCCCCAACGCACAGCAGGTACAGCACGATTGGGTAGTTATCGATGCAACCGACCAGGTTCTCGGTCGTCTTTGCGCTAAAGTCGCCAAACTTCTGCGCGGAAAATACAAACCCTCCTACTCCCCCAACGTAGAGTGCGGAGACAACGTCATCATCATCAATGCCGACAAGGTCATCCTCACAGGCAAGAAAATGACCGACCGCATCTATCTCAACTTCACCGGCTATCCCGGCGGTCAGCGCGAGCTCACTCCCGAAGTGCTCATGAAGAAATCCTTCAACAAGCACATCAAGCCCGGAATGCACCCCCTCTTCATCCGCGTGATGAAAGGCATGCTCCCCAAGAACCGTCTCGGCCGTCGCCTCATCGAAAACATGCACGTCTACAACGGTCCCACACACCCCCACGAGGCTCAGAACCCCACCGTTATCGACATTAACAAACTGAAATGACATTAAGCATGGAAACAGTAAATGCAGTAGGACGCCGCAAAGCCGCAGTGGCTCGCGTCATTCTCAAAGAAGGCAACGGTGCGATCACTATCAACAAGCGCCCCATCGAAGTATACTTCCCCTCGTCGATTCTCCAGTTCATCGTTAAACAGCCCCTCAACACTCTCGAGGTTGCCGACAAATACGATATCCACGTGAATCTCGACGGCGGCGGCTACAAGGGACAGGCCGAAGCTCTCCGCCTCGCCATCGCCCGCGCTCTCGTAAAGATCAACCCCGAAGACAAGTCCGTGCTCCGCAAGGCAGGCTTCATGACCCGCGACCCCCGTGCCGTCGAGCGCAAGAAACCCGGTCAGCCCAAAGCACGCAAGCGCTTCCAGTTCTCCAAACGTTAATCGTTGGAATATCTACCCGAGAGGGTATTTATATAAGTGTTTAGTATCTAAACGGCGGCGATGGACCTGCGTTCCCTACCCCGCTGTTGCTTAAAATCAAAAGAACGTAAACAAACAAAACAAAAAAAATGGCTACACCCACATTTGAACAGCTCCTTGAAGCAGGTTGCCACTTCGGTCACCTCAAGCGCAAATGGAACCCCGCTATGGCTCCCTACATTTTCATGGAGCGCAATGGTATCCACATAATCGACCTTTATAAGACTCAGGCAAAGCTCGAAGAAGCAGCAAAAGTACTTCGCGGAATGGCTAAATCCGGCAAGAAAGTGCTTTTCGTCGCTACCAAAAAGCAGGCTAAGCAGGTCATCGCAGACCTCGCTGCTTCCGTAGGCATGCCTTACGTCATCGAGCGCTGGCCCGGCGGTATGCTCACAAACTTCCCGACCATCCGCAAGGCTGTCCGCAAAATGACCTCCATCGACAAGATGACCAAAGACGGCACTTTCGACAACCTCTCCAAACGCGAGCGTCTTCAGATCACACGTCAGCGCGCTAAGCTCGAGAAGACTCTCGGCTCCATCGCCGACCTCAACCGTCTTCCCTCGGCTCTCTTCGTTGTCGACGTTCTCAAAGAGCACATCGCCGTAGCAGAAGCCAACCGTCTCGGCATCCCCGTGTTCGCAATGGTCGACACCAACTCCGACCCCAACACCGTAGACTACGTCATCCCCGCTAACGACGACGCTTCAAAGAGCATCGAACTCGTTGCCGGCGCACTCGTGGCAGCTATGGCAGAAGGTCTCGAGGAGCGCAAGGCAGAAAAGCTCGACAACGAGGCTGCCGAAGCTCAGGCAGAGGCTCAGGCTCCCCGCCGCGAACGCCGCCGTGTCCGCCGCAACGATGCTCCCGCAGCTGAAGAAGCAGCAGAGGAAGCTCCCGCAGCAGAGGAAGAGGCTCCCGCAGCAGAATAAGCCGCACATATCAAATCCAATTTTTTCAGAAACATTTTAACACATACATAATATGGCAGTTACAATGGCAGAAATCACCAAGCTGCGCAACCTTACAAGCGCCGGCCTGATGGACTGCAAAAAAGCACTCGCCGAAACCAACGGCGACATCGACGCTGCTGTCGAAATTCTTCGTCAGAAGGGCAAGGCTGTCGCAGCCAAGCGTGAGGACCGTCAGGCTTCCGAAGGCTGCGTGCTCGCCAAGAACGACGGCAATTTCGCAGCTGTAGTAGCTCTCTGCTGCGAGACCGACTTCGTCGCAAAGAACGCCGGATTCGTCGCTCTCACACAGAAGCTCCTCGACTTTGCTGTGGCTAACCGCATCAAGTCGCTCGACGAACTCAAGAACGCCACAATCGACGGTCAGGTCGTTGCCGACCTCATCACCGACGAGAGCGGCAAGACAGGCGAGAAGATCGAGCTCTCCCGCTACGAGTACATCGAGGCTCCGTCCACAACTTTCTACGTACACTTCGGCAACAAGCTCGCCACCATCGTCGGCTTCAACCAGCCCGACGTCGACTACCAGGTAGGTCGTGAGGTTGCAATGCAGGTCGCTTCCATGAACCCCATCGCAGTTGCACGCGAAAACGTCACAGAAGACGTCATCAATTCCGAGTACAACGTAGCCGTAGAGAAGACAAAAGAGGAACAGGTACGCAAGGCTGTCGAGGCAGCTCTCAAGAAAGCAGGTCTCAACCCCAACCACTTCGACAGCGAGGACCACATCGAGTCGAACATGGCTAAGGGCTGGATCACAGCAGACGACGCTGCCAAGGGTCGCCAGATCATGGCAGAGACAGCAGCTCAGAAAGCTGCAAACCTCCCCGAGCAGATGATCAAGAACATCGCCCAGGGTCGTCTCAACAAGTTCTTCAAGGAAAACTGCCTCATGGAACAGCAGTTCATCAGCGACGGTGAGCTCACCATCGGTCAGTACCTCGAAAAGAACAGCAAGGGACTCGTTGCTGTCGACTTCAAAAGAATCAACCTCAACCAGGACTGATCGGTTCTGAGAAACGATAAGACTGAGCGCTCCAGCAGGCGCTCAGTCCACGGGGTCCGGTAGCTCAGCTGGATAGAGCATCTGCCTTCTAAGCAGACGGTCACGCGTTCGAATCGCGTCCGGATCACACAATCAAGCCTCCCGCCCGGAGGCTTTTTTTATTGCGCAGGTGGTAAATCTCAACGTTTTTGCCTAATTTTGCAGAAGCTAATATTTAACGCGTTACCTGAATAATGAGAAAATGGCGCATTGAGGACAGCGAAGAGCTGTACAACATCCCCGGCTGGGGTCGTAATTATTTCTCTGTCAACGAGAAAGGTCATATCGTCGTAACTCCCCGGCAGGACTGTGCCGCCGTCGACCTCAAGGAGGTCATGGACGAGCTGCAGATCCGCGACGTCTCGGCTCCAGTGCTTCTCCGCTTCCCCGACATCCTCGACAACCGCATCGAGAAGATTTCCAACTGCTTCGCCGAAGCGTCGAAGCAGTACGACTATCAGGCACAGAACTATATGATTTACCCCATCAAGGTCAATCAGATACGTCAGGTGGTCGAGGAAATCGTCAGCTACGGCAAGAAGTTCAACATCGGTCTTGAGGCTGGCTCAAAACCAGAGCTTCACGCAGTCCTCGCCACCAATATCGACGAAAACGCCCTCATCATCTGCAACAGCTACAAGGACGAGAGCTACATCGAGCTTGCCCTGCTCGCCCAGAAGATGGGACGCCGCATCTATCTCGTCGTGGAGAAGCTCAACGAGCTCCGCATGATCTCCGACATCGCCAAGCGCCTCAAGGTACGCCCCAACATCGGCATACGCATCAAGCTGTCCAGCACAGGCTCCGGAAAATGGAGCGAGAGTGGCGGCGACCAGAGCAAGTTCGGACTGAACTCGTCGGAACTCCTCGAGGCTATCGACATCCTCGAACGCCGTGACATGAAGGACTGCCTAAAGCTCATCCATTTCCATATCGGCAGCCAGATCAACAAGATACGCGTCATCAAGAACGCGCTCCGCGAGGCCACGCAGTTCTACGTCCAGCTCTCTAAGCTCGGTTTCGACGTTGAGTTCATCGACATAGGCGGCGGACTCGGAGTCGACTACGACGGCACCCGCAGCTCGTCAAGCGAAAGCTCCATGAACTACTCCATCCGCGAGTACGCCAACGACGCCGTATCGGCTATCGTCGACGTATGCGCCAAGAACGGACTAAGACAGCCTAACATAATCACCGAGAGCGGACGCTCGCTCACGGCACACCACTCCGTCCTTATCTTCGAGGTTCTGGAGACCACCTCGCTCCCCGCGTGGAAAGACAACGAGGAAGTGGCGCCCGACGCACACGAGCTTCTGCGCGAGCTTTACGACATCTGGGACCGCCTCGACAGCAACGGCATCTTCGAAAGCTGGCACGACGCCCTGCAGATCCGCGAGGAAGCGCTCGACCTCTTCAGCCTCGGCATGCTCGACCTGACGACCCGCGCGCAGATTGAGAAACTGTTCTGGAGCATAGCGCGCGAGGTCGGAGACATCGCAGCCACCATGAAGCACACACCGGAGGACCTGCGCAAGATTGCCAAGATGCTGCCCGACAAGTATTTCTGCAACTTCTCGCTCTTCCAGAGCCTCCCCGACTCATGGGCTATCGACCAGCTGTTCCCAATTGTGCCCATATCGCGCCTCGACGAGAAGCCCACGCGCCACTGCACGATACAGGACATCACCTGCGACTCCGACGGCAAGATCGCCAACTTCATATCACCGATGGGCACGTCCTCGTCGCTGCCCGTCCATCCCCTCCGCTCCGGCGAGAGCTACTACATAGGCGTGTTCCTCGTAGGCGCATACCAGGAGATTCTCGGCGACATGCACAACCTCTTCGGCGACACCAACGCAGTCCATATCAGCGTTTACAAGGACCACTATGAAATCGACCAGGTAATCGAGGGCGAAACCGTCGACGAAGTGCTCGACTACGTACAGTTCAACCCCAAGAAGCTCGTCCGCAACCTTGAGACATGGGTCACCGCATCCATGAAGGCAGGAACAATCACTCCCGAGGAAGGACGCGACTTCATCAGCACCTACCGTTCGGGGCTGTTCGGCTACACCTATCTCGAAAAATAGACCGCAATGCGCTTTTTCATGACATTGTCGTACCGCGGCGAGCCGTTCCACGGCTGGCAGGTACAGCCCGGTGACATCAGCGTCCAGGAAGTCATCGAAAAAGCGCTTGCCACGCTCGCCCGTCATCCCGTGCCCCTCACCGGAGCGGGACGCACCGACGCAGGAGTCAACGCTCACAAAATGGTGGCGCACTTCGATTACGAAACCGAACCCGACGCGGTCATGCTCCGCGCGCTTAACAGCCTTTGCGGACCCGACATCGCCATCCACGACATACGACGCGTCGCCGACGACGCTCACGCGCGCTTCGACGCAACCTCGCGAACCTACCGCTACTACGTCACCACTGCCAAGAATCCCTTCGCGCGCGGACTTGCATGGAAAGCCCCCACAACACTCGACTTCGATGCGATGAACCGCGCCGCCTCTCTTCTCTGCGGGAAAAGGGACTTCACATCCTTTGCCAAGCTCCATTCCGACGCCCGCACGAACATCTGCGACCTGCGCGAGGCGGCATGGCGCCGCATCGACAGCTCCGCCTGGTTCTTCGAAATCACAGCCGACCGGTTCCTGCGCAACATGGTTCGCGCCGTAGTGGGCACACTCGTCGATGTCGGCAGAGGCAAGCTCGCTCCCGACGGCATAACCGACATTCTCGGACGTATGGACCGCTGCGCCGCCGGCACCTCCATGCCCGCCGAGGCTCTCTTCCTCTGGGATGTCACATATCCCGAGGATATTTACGTCTGATTCACTATATAATTTACTTCTCCTCTGAAATATAAGGCTCTCTGAAACGTTATAGTAACATGGTCCGCTTTCTATTCATATTGACCTGTATGATAGCGTTCGTCGCGCTCGACACATACGCCGTCACCCCCGAGCAGATGCGCGAGGAAGCAGAGTCGACGCCTACGCTCAAACGCAACCCCTACCGGGGATATTCCTGGCGTATCGACGAGGAAGGCGACACTGTCCTCGTGGTATTCCTGCGCGACATCACCGTCTATCCACCGATGAAATTCAAGAACAAGAAGCAGGAAGAACACTACTGGCGCACCGTGCGCGACGTCAAGCTCACCCTCCCCTACGCCAAGCTCATCGCGGAGACATTGGTCGAGACTTACGAATACATAGAGACCTTCCCGACACAGAAAGAACGCGAGGACTATCTGAAATCGATGGAGTCGGCTCTTTTCAAGCAGTACAAGCCCATACTCAAGCGTTTCTCCCGCCGCCAGGCGAAAGTCCTCGTCAAGCTCATCCAGCGCGAGACACATCAGAGCAGCTACGACATTGTCAAGGCGTTCCTGGGCTCATTCCGGGCCTCCTTCTGGCAAGGCTTCGGCAAGCTGTTCGGCGTCAGCCTCAAGAGCTCGTACCGCCCCGACAAGGACAAAAACGACGCAGAGCTCGACCGCATTGCGCGCTGCGTCGAACAAGGCACGCTCTGACGTCATGCAGCCCCTCTACAAGACATACCTCATGCTTGAGCGCGGACTCTCCGAGAATACCCGCACGGCATATATCAGCGACCTCGAGCGTTTCGAGGAATGGCTCGGACCGGAAATCGACGCCGCCGAAGCCGATGTCAGGCAGATACAGAACTTTCTCCGCGAAGTCCACGAGCTCGGTATATCCGCTCGCTCGCAGGCACGCATCATATCCGGACTCAGGTCCTTTTTCCGCTATCTTGTCTTCGAGGGCACGCGGAGCGACAACCCCATGGATCTTATCGACACACCGTCGCTCGGACGACATCTTCCCGAAGTGCTCACAATCGACGAAGTCAACGCTCTCATTGCCTGCGCCGACACCGGCGACCTGCTCGGCATGCGCAACCGCGCCATGATGGAGATCCTCTACGGCTCGGGGCTGCGCGTCAGCGAGCTGTGTACCCTCGAGCGACGGCGCGTCAACCTCGACGAGATGTACCTCACCGTCACCGGCAAAGGCAGCAAGGAGCGCATGGTACCCATGAGCGAAACAGCCGTCGAACAGACGCAGCTCTATCTCGACGAGCGCGAGCGACAGCACGCCGACCCGGCGCGCGGCGAAGAAGACTATCTCTTCCTCAACCGCCGCGGCAAGCACCTGTCGCGCGTCATGGTATTCTACATAGTCCGCGATCTCGCCGAAGCCGCAGGAATCAAGAAGACAATCTCTCCGCACACCCTGCGCCACTCCTTCGCCACACACCTCCTCGAAGGCGGCGCCAACCTTCGCGCCATACAGCAAATGCTCGGACACGAATCCATAGGCACGACAGAAATCTATCTGCATCTCGACCGCACACGCCTGCGCGAAGAGATCATCCTCCACCATCCGCGCAACAGCCGCCGGCGCTCCTGAAATCGGCAGACACCGCTGCCACGCCCGCAAAATTGCCAAATAAAACTTCAAAAAAACGTCATTTACACGATTTTTTGAATGCTGAATTTTTGGTAATCAATAAATATTAGCTACTTTTGTAAAAATTTGAAAAAAATGGCAAAGGATCTCTCCGAGCAGCTGAGCCGTCTGGGGCACAAATGCGAACTGCTTGTCACACGCTTTTCGACACTCAAAGATGAAAACGAGGAGCTGCGCAAGCACTTGGAGGAACTGACAGCGCAGATTGACACGCTGCAGAAGCAAAACGAGCAGATGACAAACGAGCTCCGTTTTCTCCGACTTTCCTCCGCTATCGCTCCCTCGACAGAGACTGCGAAAGAAGCCAGAACCATCATTTCAGGTTTAGTGCGGGAAATCGACGCTTGCGTCGCCGACTTGATGAAAGACATTTAGCCCCCGCCTCCCACGAGCTGATGAAACAGTCGAACCAACATCTGATAACTGTAAAGATAGCCGGTGCCGAGCCTTTCAAGCTGCCGGTCGCCGAGAGCGAAGAGTCGTTCTACCGCTATGTGATTGACCGAATCAACGAAAATCTGCAAAAGTTCAGGTACGGCGCCAACGCCGACACCGAGAACATAGCACTCGCTAAAGTAGCCTTATACTACGCAACCATGCTCTACCAGAAAACCGAGCTCATACGCTCACAGTCAGGCATGCTTGACGAGTTCGAGGCACGTATCGACCGCTTGCTCGCAGGCACTGACTGAAGCAAGCTCACCTCGGGGATGCCCAGGGCACCCTTCATATCGCGCCGCAGGCGTAAATGCTGCCTGCATGCCGAGATTACTTCCGCACTTTTCTGCCGAAGGGACTTCTGCGCCCGGCGAAAAGTGTTTTTTTATTAATTAAAACATCTACTTTGAAATAAATGTCAGTGTTTTTAATCTATCTCGCCGTCGCAGTCGTTGCTGCGGCATTAGCAACAGGGGTGACTCTGCTCGTCCAGCGCAAAGTCGCAGGCACCCGCGCTAAGCAGATTATCGACGAGGCTCACCGCCAGGCCGACGACCTCAAGCGCGACAAAGTGCTCGAAGGCAGGGAAGAAGCCCTCAAAATCACATCAGAAGCCGAGAAGCAGGCACAGCAGAAAATGTCCCGCATACAGTCGGTCGAGGCAAAAATGAAACAGCGCGAGCTGCAGCTCAATGCACAGCAGAGCGAAAACCAGCGAACCAAAAACGAGCTCGACGGACTCCGTCAGAACCTTGATGCCCAGCAGCTTGTAATCAACAATCGCCAGGCTCAGCTCGACGACATGCACCATCAGGCTCAGGACCTTCTCGAACATATCTCCGGTCTTTCCTCGGCTGAGGCAAAAGAAAAACTCATCGAGAGCCTCAAGGACGAGGCGAAGACAGCTGCCGCATCGTACATCAACGACATCATGGACGACGCCAAGCTCACCGCCAACAAGGAGGCGCGCCGCATTGTCGTCCAGTCGATTCAGCGTGTAGCTACAGAAACAGCAATCGAGAATTCCGTCACTGTCTTCCACATTGACTCCGACGAAATAAAGGGACGCATCATCGGTCGCGAGGGCCGCAATATCCGCGCTCTCGAGGCAGCCACAGGCATTGAAATCATCGTCGACGACACCCCCGAGGCTATCGTCCTCAGCGGCTTCGACCCCGTCCGCCGCGAGATTGCCCGCCTTGCCCTCCACCAGCTCGTAGCCGACGGTCGTATACACCCCGCCCGCATCGAGGAAGTCGTGGCAAAGGTCAAGAAACAGATCGAGCAGGAAATCGTCGAGACGGGTCAGCGCACGGCAATCGACCTCGGCATCCACGGTCTGCACCCCGAGCTTATCCGCCTCGTCGGCAAGATGAAATACCGCTCCAGCTACGGTCAGAACCTCCTGCAGCACTCGCGCGAGACCGCGAACCTTTGCGCCGTCATGGCTTCCGAGCTCGGTCTCAACCCCAAGAAGGCGCGCCGCGCCGGTCTTCTCCACGACATAGGCAAGGTGCCCGACGAAGAGCCCGAACTGCCGCACGCACTGCTCGGAATGAAGCTCGCCGAAAAATACAAGGAGAAACCCGAGATATGCAACGCCATCGGCGCTCACCACGACGAAGTCGAGCAGACATCGCTCCTCGCGCCCATCGTTCAGGTATGCGACGCCATCTCCGGCGCACGTCCCGGCGCACGCCGCGAGATTGTCGAGGCTTATATCAAGCGCCTCAACGACCTCGAGCAGCTCGCCATGTCGTATCCCGGCGTACTCAAGACCTACGCCATCCAGGCAGGTCGCGAGCTCCGCGTGATTGTCGGCGCCGACAAGATTGACGACGCCGAGACGGAAAAGCTCTCGTCGGAAATCGCACGCCGCATCCAGGACGAGATGACATATCCCGGACAAGTCAAGATTACAGTCA
>JAGBDG010000095.1 GCA_017937625.1 Muribaculaceae bacterium
CATGAGAAGAAGGAAATAGGCGGCTATAGTCAGGATGACGATGACTGGTTGTGACATTGTTTTAAGATATAGTGTTATTCGGATTTTTTTGTATCATGCTCGGGGTAGAGCAGGTAGGGAGCGCGCTGGCGGCGGAATCTCTTCACGTCGTCCGCCCAGGTAGCCTTTATTTCGGCGGCGCTCTTGCCTTCTTCTATCATACCGCGTATGTCGCCGCGACCTATCAGAAGCTCGAAGAACGAGCGGAAGAATTTGTCGCCCATGCTCAAGTTGCGGTAGGCGTCTATCAGATATTCGAGGTTGATTCCCTGCGCGATAGCTGCTTCCTCGTCGGTGACGCGAAGGTCGACGCCATGGCACAGTTTGCCGAGCTGCGGCGGATTCTTGGCGCCGGGAACGCTCTGCGGGGTGAACTCGAAGCTGTAGCCCTTCATGTCGGGATGACCGTAGACCTCGAACGGGAAATCTGTCCCGCGTCCCAGACTCACGGGCGTAGCCTCGAAATAGCATACCGACGGGTAAAGGTATATCGCCCGCATGGTGCGCAGGTTAGGCGACGGTGCCACGGGCAGGCGGTAGCGGCTGTCGTGCGTATAGTTCTTGCAGGGCACTACCGTCAGCGGCACCTTCTTGCCGTCGCGCAGCCAGCCTTCGCCGTTAGCCATACGCGCGATTTCGCCGAGCGTCATGCCATGGACCACAGGAATGGGCAGACGACCTACGCCGGACTGGTATTTCATGTCGAGTATCGGTCCATCGACGTACATTCCGTTAGGGTTCGGGCGGTCGAGTACCACGAATTCCTTGCCGTAGACGATTGCGGCGTTCATAAGGTCAATCATGGTGCAGTAGTAAGTGTAGTAGCGAAGCCCGACGTCCTGGATGTCGGCGACTATCACGTCGAAGCGGTCCATTACTTCCTTGGCAGGCATGCGTTTTGACGCGCCGTCGTAGAGCGACGCAATCGGCAGTCCGCTCGGACCGTCGATGCCGCTTTTGACGTGTTCGCCGGCGTCGGCGGTGCCGCGGAATCCGTGTTCGGGCGAGAACAGGGTCACGACATTTACTCCGTTGTCGAGCATAATGTCGAGAGTGTGACGGTTGCCGACCATGCCCGTATGGTTGGAGAATAATGCCACGCGCTTGCCTTTGAGAAGCGGCACATACTCGTCGGTTTGCGCGGCTCCGACCTCGATGTCGGCTGCCTGAATGGTGTTGCTCGCAAAAAAGAAGCTGAGCATCAACAGTATAATCGTAGGTGATACGATGTGAGACTTTGTGTTTTTCATGATTTCAAAAGTAGTGCAAAAGCATGTGTCATACAACGAAATAAATGTATAAATCTGTTATTTATAGTTAAATCGAATTGTCGTCTTTTCAGTTCCTGAAATTATCGCTAAATTTGCAACACAAAAGGGGTATTAGCTCATCTGGCTAGAGCGCGACACTGGCAGTGTCGAGGTGAGCGGTTCGAGTCCGCTATACTCCACCGGGCGAATCGGAATCATTTCCGGTTCGCTTTTTTGTTATATCGTTATAAATGATTATTTTTGCAATATCTTATAGACAAAATGGTATGCCGACCTTATTTTACTTTTAGGATTTCGTTTCTTCTTTTGGTCCAATGAGCATGAGCCTATACATGTTCATATAAGTAAAGGAGATGCAGAAGCTAAATTTAATCTCGAAACGATGACCATGGTCGATAACTATGGCTTTAAAAGCAACGAGTTACGAATGATTGAGTCAATACTTGAGGAGAATAGAGAAATTATAATAGAGCGTTGGCATGAATATTTTAAGAAAGGAGGTAAATGATGAATCTCACGGAAGTGTCAAAAGTTTGGCTCACAGACTCGGCGGTGTGGGTTGAACTGAAAGATGGTCGAAAAGCAAAAGAAGATTTTGCCGACTACATGCGTTTGGATTCCTCCTCACAGAAGCAACGCGAGAATTACCGTTTGTCCTTTTTTGGCATTCATTGGCCCGAGATTGACGAAGATTTATCTTTCGACGGTTTTTTCAGTAAAACAGACGACTCCATCAAAGCCTCTAATGAAGTTCGATAATTTGTCGGAGTACTCCACCAGGCGAATCGGAATCATTTCCGGTTCGCTTTTTTGTTAGATTATTATAAATTGTTACTGTCCTCTAAAGTTTATCGGACAGTAATAATAAACAAAAATGGCACCCTGAGAGGTGCCATTTTATGTTGGTGGGAGTTTGGTTATTGCGCCATGGGGGCGAGGTTGACGACGGCGCCGGTGGTGGTGTCGAAGACGGCTTTGTAGGGTTCGCGGCGGTCGGTGAAAAGCGACGGGTTGAGTCCGAACACCACGCCGAGCTGTGCGAGCGGAAGATCGGCTTCGGCGACCTTCTTGCCGGCGTAATTGACTGTCACGAGCGCCATGCCGGGTATGCAGTAGGCGACGCCGCCTTTGGGGTAGGTCTTGGTCTCGCCTTTCTCGTTGACAGGCAGTTTGCCCTGCTCAAGAACTGTGAAACTTACCGTGACGGGCGCTCCGGCAAGGTTGTCGGGGTCGATGATGCCGTCGATAGCCGAGAGACGCGCAACGGTCTGCACCTCGGCGGTGTCGGGCTCGACAGTGATTTTCTTGACAACGGTGCGTTTTGTCGTCACGCCCTGGAACATTGCCGTAAGAGCGGCTTCCTGAGCTGCGAGGTTGTTGAGGACAAGCTCCATTGCCGCGCCGTCGGCAGGCGGATTGTCGGCGTTGCCCGAGAGGATGTCGCTACGGGTCTCGCGGAGCTCGAAGATACGCTGTGCGGCGAGCTCTGCCTTCTTGGCGAGGGAGGAGCTGCGCGCCATCTCGGCGGTGACAGCCTGCTGGGCGCCGGGACCGTCGAGCGGGGAGGGTGCGGCAGGCTTCGCCACGGGTATCTGCGGCATTGCGGCGTTGTAGATTTCGTCGGTATTGATGCCGGTCGGAAGATTCTCGGGCGTGAGATTGATGTACGCCGACGTTCCGTTTCTGAACTGCGCGAGCTGGCGGTTTTCGTCGGTGGCGATGCCGCGTGGCACGATGGTTACGCCGACAACTTCTGCCGAGTAGCCGTCCTCGTGGATGGCGTCGTTAGTGCCGAGGTAGCGCTTGGCGTAGTTGTGGAACTCGCCCGGATGATGTTCTTCGAGCTGAGCCTCTATGTACAGGTCTACTACCGTCTGCGGCAGCGAGTAGGCAAGTCCGTATTCGTTAGCCTTTCCCGCCGTGATTTTCTGCGAGGTCTGTGCGACGGCAGCAACGGAAATCGAGGCGGCTGCCAGTGCCAGAAATATTCTTTTCGTTTTCATAAGGGCAAATTCTATTATCTGTTGTCCGGACGTCGGTTGAGGATTGAGTCGATTGCCGGACCTATTGCGTCGGCGACGTCCTCGGCAGTGGTTCCGGCGATGCCGCACTGGCGCGCGGCGATTCGTCCGGCTATCCCGTGGACATAGACTGCGGCGACTGCGGCGACTTCCGGAGCCATCTTCTGGGCGATGAGTCCCGCCATGAGTCCCGTGAGAACATCGCCGCTGCCTGCCGTGGCAAGCGCTTCGGTTCCCGACGAGTTGACAAGCACCGAGCCGTCTGCCCATATCGTGAGCGTCCATGCTCCTTTGAGCACAATCACAATCTTGTAGCGCTTCGCCATCTCGAGGGCGAGGAGGGTACGAGTGCCTTGCGAAGCCTGGGCGCCGAAAAGGCGGTCGAACTCGCCGGCATGCGGAGTGATGACGGAGCGCCGCGGAATGAAATCGAGCATCGAAGGATGTTCGGCTATGATGTTCAGAGCGTCGGCATCGAGTACAAGAGGCTTGTCTGATGAGTAGCAGGTCTTGAGATATGTGGCGAGACCGGATGCGGTAGCCTCTGCGCGTCCTATGCCGGGACCGACGGCGACGCCGTCTGCGTCGCGCTCGTCATCGAAATGGCGTATCTCGAAGTCGGAGCCGTCGGTGGCGAACATTGCGGAGGGAACAGACGTCTGGAGCACGAAAAGCCCGCAGCGCGGTCCGTGGCATGTAACCTTGCCGCATCCCGAACGTGTGGCGGCGCGTGTGGCAAGCACCGCCGCGCCGAGCATGCCGTACGAGCCGGCGAAGATGAGCGCGTCACCGAGGTCTGCCTTCGACATCACGCGCGAGCGCTTTGGCAGTGCGCTGCGGACGGCTGCCGAGTCGACGAGATGCGAGGTGCATACGGTGTCGCGCATCGCCTCCTCGTTGAATCCGACGGGCAGCGTCTTCCATTTGCCCACGAGCTCGGCGTTCTCAGGCATGAAGAACGCGAGAGTAGGTCCGACGAGCGTCAGGGTGAGCTCGGCGTGTATGATGTTGCGGTTGATCATGCCTACGGAGAGGTCCGTCGTCATGCCGGACGGAAGGTCTATCGCCACGACGCGGGCGTTGTGCTCGTTGATGTATCTCGCCACAGCCTGGTAGCCGCCCCTAAGCGGCTTGCCGTATTCGCTGCCGAAGATGCCGTCGATGACGATGGTCTTGCGGCCCATGGGCGGCATGGTGAAACCGTTGCCGGGGTCTATCACCTCCACGAGGCACGATGTGCCGCATGCGTCGATATAGCGGGCGCGTGCGTCCAGAGTGTCGGCGGTGAGAAGCTGTCCGCCGATGTTGAAGAGTGTCACCTTCGCCATGCAGCCGGCGGCGTGGAGGGCGGCGGCAGTAGCCAGCGCGTATGCTCCGCAGATGCCGTCGCCGGCAAAGATGAGCACTTCCGCTCCGCTGTCGGCGCGCATGGCAAGCACTTCGTCGGCAACGGCAGCGCCTACTCCATCGACAAAGACAGCGCGCCGCATCATCATCGCCGAGCGTTCGGGTTCGGCGAGTGTGGCTATCTGCTCGAGCGAGCCTATGGTTGCCTCGGTGATGCGCGCAATGTCGGCGGGAGCGTAGATACTCTTCATTTCCTATCGTATTTCCTTTGTTCTCAGAGAGCGAGGAGCTCTTCTACCTTCTCGCGGATAGCCTCGGGTTTCTGACCGCCGACGAGACGGATGTCTGTCTTCTTGCCGTCCTTGAAGAAAAGAAGTGTAGGAAGGCTGCGGATTCCGCATTCCGAAGCGAAGTCGTTTTCCTCGTCGAGGTTATATTTGCCGATGACAGCGCGACCTTCGTACTCTGCCGCGATGGCCTCTACGTGGGGAGCCATTGCCTTGCAAGGTCCGCACCATGTAGCCCAGAAATCTACTACTACCGGTTTGCCGGATGCTATTGTCTCTTTGATGTTTTCGTCGGTGAATGTCATGATTCTTAGGATGTTATTATTGTTGTTAACTTATTTGTTTCTTGTCTATGGTAAATTCGAATCCCGTCTTCTGCAGTCCTTCGATGAAGCGGCGCGACAGCGTGAGGCGTATGCCGGTGGAGAACAGTAGCTTGCGGCTGTGCTCGGGCGAGAAGATAGTGATGTTGACGCTCGCCGCATGTTCGTCGACAGGCTTGCCGCGGTTGGCGGCTATCTCCTCGTCGATTGCCGATTCAAGAGCCGGAGCGAGGTCGGGAGTAATCGTTATGTTGATGTCACCCAGTAGATTGCCTTTCAGACCGTCGAGCGAGCGCATGCTCTCGACGCTGAATCGCAGGTTGGTGACGCCAGTTATCTTGTTGCGCACGTTGCGGAAGTTGCCCGTCACGCATACCGCGGTGCCGGGAACGCACAGGCGGCTGAACTCGGCTTTCTGCTTCTCGAAGAGCGTTATTTCGGTGGTGCCGGTGAAATCCTCTATCTTCATGATTGTCATGCTGAGGTTTCCTGCGGTCTTGCGCTCCTCGACGCTGACTACCATGCCGGCGAAGGTGATGGGCTTTTCGAGCGGAGTCTCTATCTCGTTCTTCTCTACGGCTGTGCAGCTGACGCCGTGTGTCACCTCGAGCCAGTACGGGTCGAGAGGGTGAGCCGACAGATACATGCCCACAAGCTCGCGCTCGCGGTTGAGTTTCGTCAGGTTGTCCCAGAGCGGCATCGACGGAATCTTGGGGCGCGCCGAGTCGAGTATCTGGGTGTCGTCGAAGCCGAACAGCGACGACTGCGATTGCTTTGCCTCCTGCTGGCGCAACTGACCGTAGCGCAGAAGGAGCTCCGATATTGTTTCGCCGCGCTTGC
>JAGBDG010000096.1 GCA_017937625.1 Muribaculaceae bacterium
ATTGGGATATAGAGTCCGTTCGGTAACTGCAACTCATTTCAGACGTTGGGCAACTGATCGACTCAAAGAATATATAATTAAGGGATTTACCATTGATGACGCCCGGCTTAAAGGTACTGGTGGCGGCGAATATTGGCGCGAATTGCTTGATCGTATCCGTGATATTCGCTCATCTGAGAAAGTGATGTACCGACAGGTTCTTGACCTGTATGCTACATCGGTCGACTATGATCCTCATTCAGAAATTTCCATACAATTTTTCAAAATTGTGCAGAACAAGTTGCATTTTGCAGCACATGGCTGTACTGCCGCGGAAGTCATTTATAATCGTGCAGATGCTGAAGCTCCCATGATGGGTCTTACATCATTCAAGGGTGATCATCCTACACTTCGTGATGCAAAAATAGCCAAGAATTATCTTACTGAAAGCGAATTGAAAATTCTCAATAATCTCGTTTCCGGATATTTCGATTTCGCAGAGATTCAGGCTATGAAGCGGAGACCTATGTATATGAATGATTATGTTCAACAACTTGATATGATTCTTTCCTCTACCGGTGAGGCTTTACTTAATGGTTCTGGTTCTGTTAGTCATATGCAAGCTATGAAAAAAGCGGAAGCTGAATATCGCAAGTTCCAAGTTCGCGAGCTTTCTCCTGTAGAGCAGGCATACCTTGACGCCATTAAATCACTCAATGTTAAGTTAAAATCCAAGCAGAAAAAATAAAAGCTTGGTAGATTCATCCTTTTTTTTGCTACTTATTCCCATTCTCCCACAAACAAAAACTCCACCCATCCCGCGGATTTGCGGAAAGGGTGGAGGCATTGACAGGCTTTATTAATAGTTCTTTGCTTCGATTTCGAAGAAGCTGCGTTTGTGGAGGCATACCGGGCATACCTCGGGAGCTTTCTTGCCGATGTGGATATGTCCGCAGTTGCGGCAGATCCAGATGGCGTCGCCCTCGCGCGAGAAGACGATGCCTTCCTCGATGTTCTGAAGCAGGCGGCGATAGCGTTCCTCGTGGTGCTTCTCGATAGCGGCAACGGCGCGGAAGCGGGCAGCGATCTGGGGGAATCCCTCTTCGTCAGCCTCCTCGGCCATCTTCGAGTACATGTCGGTCCACTCGTAGTTCTCGCCCTCGGCAGCTGCGCGGAGGTTGTCCATCGTTTCGGAGATTTCACCGCCGTTGAGCAGTTTGAACCACAGTTTGGCATGCTCTTTCTCGTTGTTCGCTGTCTCCTCGAAGATTGCGGCTATCTGCTCGTAGCCGTCCTTGCGTGCCTTCGATGCAAAATATGAATACTTGTTGCGAGCCATCGATTCGCCTGCGAAGGCTTCCTGAAGATTGCGCTCGGTCTTTGTTCCTTTTAGATCTTTCATTTCTGTGTTTTTATTTGGTTGTTAAATTGTTTGTTCTGTCTTTTTTCGGCATTCCGGACAGATGCCCTTGAAGTACACGTTCACGTTGTCGCACGCAAAATCGTCGGGAGTCGTCAGCGCCGACATGTCGAACGGTATGTCGAATATCCTTTTGCATTCGCGGCAGATGAAATGCGCGTGCGGAGTATAGTCTGCCGAGTCGTAGCGAGTCGAGTCAGCCGCGATGTTGATGTCGTTGATAAGACCTTTCTCGGCAAGCAGTCTCACGCTGTTGAACACCGTGGTTCTCGACATTGTCGGGTTGTTGCGATGCACGAAAGCGTATATCTCATCAGCCGTCGGATGACTCTTGCACGAAGATATAAACTCAAGAATCTCAAGCCTCTGCATCGACGGGCGTATGCCCGCTTCGGTGAGCTTTTCGAGAAGTTCTGTCTTATGATCAATCGTTTTCATCGTTTATATCTTTCTGTACTGAGTACAAAGTTATATCAAATACAATGAACTTCCAAGAATTTAACCTTTGTTAATTGTTCTCCCTCTCGATTCCGCATTTTGCCTCTGTCTCATGGAAAACAGCAGCGGTTTTTACCAAAAAGAGTTTTTTTGATATTGAAAACAGTTTTTTTGAAAAAATCACTAATTTTGCAATTGACTACGTTGCAAAATTATCACAATTATCTGTTTTTAATAAAAATTTTTATAAATATTTGTTCATTAAAACAAAAGTTCATAAATTTGCGCTGAAAGATATCCGTTCTTTGAATAATTGCCAAAAATTCGCTATATAAATCTTTCCAGTGATATAAACCATGATAAAAACTAAAATTAGTATATGCCTCATTGTGCTTAGTCTTCTGTGTTCCTGTGCACACGAGAATAAGGATTATATTTCTTTCGTCAATCCTCTTATCGGCACCGGCGGTCACGGACACGTATTCGTTGGAGCATCCGTTCCCCACGGCATGATTCAGCTCGGACCGAACAACGACGCCACAGGCTGGGACTGGTGCTCGGGGTATCACGATTCCGACAGTACTATTCTCGGTTTCGCCCATTCGCACCTCAGCGGCACGGGCATCGCCGACCTCGGCGACGTGCTCTTCATGCCTGCGGTAGGCATCCCCATGGCGGCAGACTCTCTCCCGAACTCGGCATACGTCTCGACCTTCGCCAAAAGCAGGCAGACAGTCCGTCCCGGCTATTACGTCGTCACTCTCGACCGCAACGGAGTACGTGCCGAGCTGACGGCAAACGACCGCGCCGCCTTCCACCGCTACACCTTCCCCGAAGGCAAGGAGGCAATGCTTGTCATCGATCTCGTCAACGGCGTCAAGTCCATACCCTCGCGCCGTGGAGTCACCGACGCTTCGGTCTCGCTTACCGACGGCAACACCGTCAGCGGCTTCCGAGCCTCCGACGAGTGGGCTGCCGGTCATAAGGTATGGTTTTCAGCGGTTTTCTCCGAGCCGGTGCACGATTTCAAGGTCTTTGAAGAAGGTGACGGCAAAAAGGCGGTTCTGAGCTTCGGACATCTCGACAAACCCCTCGAAGTAACCTCCGCCATATCATACACCGATGCCGGCGGAGCCTCCGTCAATCTGAAAGAGGAGGGTATAGGGCGCGATTTCGACAGCGTGGCGGAAGAAGCCGCGCGGCGCTGGAACGACGCCCTCTCGGTCATAGATTTCGAGGCTCCCGGCGATGCCCGGCGCATCTTCTACACCGCCCTCTATCACACCATGATATCCCCCTCCCTCTTCTCCGACGCCGACGGACGCTACCGCGGCGCCGACGGCGGGATACACACGGCAGACAGCTTCGTTCCCTACACCGTTTTCTCCCTCTGGGACACTTATCGCGCCGTACATCCCCTCTATACGCTCATCGACACGCACACATCCGACTATGTCAATTCGCTTATCGACATTTCCGCACGTCAGCGCGCCCTTCCCGTATGGCACCTCGTCGGCAATGAGACAGAGTGCATGGTCGGAGTCCACTCCATACCCGTCATTGTCGACGCCTGCCTCAAGGGCATTCCCGGCATCGACCGCGCTGCCGCCGCTGCCGAGGTGGCGCGGATCGACAGCATGACGCTCCCCGGACTTCCGGAGATGCGCGCGCTCGGCTATATTCCCGCCGACAAAGTGCCATGGTCTGTCGCTCGCGGACTTGAATATGCCATTGACGACTATGCCGCAGCTCTACTTGCCAAGGACGACGGGCGCGACAGCGACTATACCCGCTACATGGAGCGCTCCCGCAACTACCGCCACTATTTCGACCCCGCCACGGGCTTCATGCGCGGTCTCCTCTCCGACGGCACCCGCCGCGACGGTTTCGACCCCTCCTACAGCCTGCACATGGAAGACGACTACGTCGAGGGCAACGCATGGCAGTACACATGGCTCGTCCCCCACGACCCACAGGGGCTCATCGGACTCTTCGGCGGTCGTGAGCCTTTCGTCGCCAAGCTCGACAGCCTCTTCACCGCCGACTCGGCTCTCAACGAAGGCGCATCGGCCGACATAACGGGAATGATAGGGCAGTATGCCCACGGCAACGAGCCCGGACACCATATCATATATCTATACACCGTCGCCGGAGAGCCCCGAAAGGCTGCCGACCGTCTGCATGAGGTCTACGACAGCTTCTACACCGCCGCGCCCGACGGACTCATCGGCAACGAGGACTGCGGTCAGATGTCGGCATGGTACATCTTCTCCGCTCTCGGCTTCTATCCCCTCGACCCCGCAGGCGGCAAGATGGTGTTCGGCTCCCCGATTGCCTCGAAAGCTTCCCTTAAGCTCATTAACGGCAAACGTCTCGATATCGTCGTACACCGCGACGCTCACGACGCGCGCTACATCAAGGCTGTCCGGTTCAACGGCGAGCCTCATGACACTCAGTACATAACATACGACGAGCTCGCCCAGGGCGGACTTCTTGAAATAGAGACAGCAAACTAATCCTATAAACAATCATTAAATCATTATGCGAAGACTATTAATCTTGTTCGCACTGTTATGCTCCGTCTGTGCCTTTGCACAGGAACTTACAGTGAGCGGAACCGTCTCTGACGAAACGGGGACCCTTCCGGGTGCATCAGTGGTTGTGTCCGGCAAGTCGATGGGTGTAGTCACCGACATCGACGGAAACTACACAATCAAAGTCAAGAAAGGCGACAAGCTCGTCTTTTCCTACGTCGGCTACAACTCCCAGACCCACACAGCCGACAGTCCGACACTCGACGTCGTTCTCAAGCCCGGCGCTGTCGACCTTGAGGAAGCCGTTGTCGTAGGTTATGCACGTCAGAAGAAGGCTACCCTCACCGGAGCCGTGTCTTCCGTCAGTTCAGCCGAAATCAACAAGCGTACCGTCGCATCCCTCTCCACGGCTCTCCAGGGCACGATGCCGGGTGTGACCATCCAGCAGACTTCCGGTCAGCCAGGTGCCGACGGCTCATCAATACGTGTCCGCGGTATCGGCTCCATCAACTCCGACCAGAGCCCGCTCGTCCTCGTCGACGGTATCGAGATGGACATCAACCGCGTCGATCCGCAGTCAGTCGAGAACATCTCCGTCCTCAAGGACGCCGCTTCGGCTTCTATCTACGGTTCGCGCGCTTCGAACGGTGTCATCCTCATCACCACCAAGCGCGGTCATTCCGGCAAAGTGACCACAACCTACAGCGGATATGTCACAATACAGCGACCCACCAACATGCCCGAGGCTGTCGACGCTTGGGAATACCTCCAGGCTGAGCTTGACTCGTGGGACAACGCCGGCATCTCCGTCACCGAGACACAGCGCGCCCAGCAGCTCGCTCTCATCGAGCTACAGAAGAAATATCAGCCCGACAACTGGACTCGCTACGACACCGACTGGAAGAAAGAGACAATGAAAGACAACGCCGTCATGACAAGCCACAACGTCACTGTCAGCGGTGGTTCCGACAAGATTTCCTTCTTCGCTTCCGGCAACTACCTCTATCAGGACGGCTTGATTCCTCACGACGACTACAGCCGTACAAATCTCCGCATCAACGCCGACGCCTGGATCACATCATGGGCTAAGCTCTCTCTCGAGACAGCCCTCATGTACTCCCAGCAGCACAATCCCGGCATGGGTACGCCCAAGTCCATCATCAACCAGGCGCTCTATATGCTCCCGACACTCAGCGCCGCAAAGGAACTCGACGGCAACTGGGGCTACGGCAAGAACGGTCTTAACCCTACCGCCATGGCTAACGCTTCCGGCGAGAAACGCATGCGCGTCAACGAGCAGCTCGTCAACGGTACACTCACCCTCACGCCCCTCGACGGACTCATCGTCCTCGGCCAGTACTCGCGCCGCAATGTCAGCGGACGCACGCGCAGCCTCGTCACTCCCTACACCACCTCCCTCGGAGGCAACGTCATGGGCAAATATCCCGCTGAGGACAATCTCAACGAGTCGTGGAACGAGACCGTGCGCAATTTCTACCGCGCGCAGGCTTCATACGAGCGCAATTTCAACGAAAACTATGTCAAGCTGCTCGTCGGTTTCCAGGCTGAGGACAGCGAGTACAACTCCTTCTACGGAGCGAAGAAAGGTTTCGACCTCGACCGCTACTACCTCGACAACGGCGACGGTGCGACCGCCACTTCCGGCGGCGGAGCCAACTCGTGGTCGATGATGTCGTGGTACGGACGTATCAACTACAACCTCATGGAGCGCTACCTCCTCGAGGTCAACGGACGCTACGACGGCAGCTCGCGATTCACCCCATCCAACCGCTGGGGCTTCTTCCCATCCGTTTCCGCAGGCTGGGTCATCTCAAAAGAGAAATTCATCACCGAGAACACCAACCTCTTCGACATGCTCAAGCTCCGCCTCTCCTACGGTCTCCTCGGTAACCAGAACATCGGCAACTATCCCTACGCCGCCGTCATCAACCCCGGCTACGGCTACTACCTCGGCGACGACAAGAGCCTCGCCACCGGCGTCGCACAGACAACCCTCTCCAACCCCAACATCACATGGGAGAAATCGAAGCAGTTCGACGTCGGCGTCGACGCAAGCTTCTGGAACGGCAAGCTTGCCTTCACCGGCGACTTCTACATCAAGAAAGTCTACGACATGCTCATGAAGTTCCCCCTTCCCTACTATGCCGGAATGAGCCCCGCCTTCACCAACGCAGGCGACATGCGCAACATAGGCTGGGAAATCGCCATCTCACACCGCAAC
>JAGBDG010000097.1 GCA_017937625.1 Muribaculaceae bacterium
GACGGTGTATTTTCCATCAGTTTCCCGATGGCAGAGGAGAATAACGGAAACGGCACAGTCGAACCGGGATTCGTGTTGCCTGGCGCTACACCATGGAGGACTGTTACCGTAGGTGACAAACTGAAGCCGATTGTTGAAACGACAATTCCCTGGGACCTTACCGAACCGGTGTTCACTTCGGACAAGGCGTACAGTCCCGGTAAAGCCACATGGAGCTGGATACTTTGGCAGGATGAAAGCATCAACGACAAAGACCTGAGGACCTACGCTGAATTCGCACGCGATATGGGATTCGAATACACGCTGATTGACAACTGGTGGAATTCAAGACTCGGACGCAAAGGGATGGAAGATCTTATACGATACTGTCATGAAATAGGCGTAGAACCGCTGCTGTGGTACAGTTCGAGCGGTTATTGGAACGATATTGTACAAGGACCGGTCAACCGTATGGATAATCCCCGTATACGTCGCAAGGAAATGAGATGGCTTCAAGACAATGGTGTCAAAGGAATCAAAGTCGATTTCTTCGGCGGAGACAAACAGGAGACAATGCGTCTCTACGAGGATATCCTTTCCGATGCCGACGATTTCGGAATCGCTGTTGTCTTTCATGGCTGTACTCTCCCTCGTGGCTGGGAAAAAATGTATCCTAACCACGTGGGCTCTGAGGCTGTCCTGGCGTCGGAGAATCTTATCTTCAACCAGCATTTTTGCGACAAAGAGGCAGAAAATGCAACGCTACATCCTTTTATACGCAATGCTGTCGGCGCCATGGAATTCGGCGGCACACTCCTTAACCGTCGTCTGAACAGAAATAATGACGGAGGCAACATAAGGCGTACGACGGATGCTTTCGAACTTGCTACTGCTGTACTTTTTCAAAGTCCGCAGCAGAACTTCGCACTTGCACCTAACAATCTTGAAGATGCTCCGGCGGCTGCCATTGAATTCATGAAAACTGTGCCGACGCGTTGGGATAACATTGAATTTATCGACGGCTACCCGGGCAAGTATGTCATATTGTCACGTAGTAATGCCAACACAGATTACATCGCCGGAATCAACGCACAGAAAGAGCCAATGAAAGTGAGCATTGATATTCCCGAAGGAGATGTCGTAATGCTTTCCGACGGGAAAAATGGCGAGCTGATACGCAGCATGCCTAAAATAAAGTCAGGCAAAAAACTGACCGTGACTATGCAACCCGACGGCGGATTTGTTGTAATAGTAAACAAACGACAGCAATAAGAATGGATATACGAAGACAGAATGTCACAAGATACATCTCTCCTCTGCGCGAAGGCGGTTCGCTCCCTGCGCTAGCGGAAGCTGATGACGGTTTCAAATATGTAGTGAAATTCCGTGGTGCCGGTCATGGAGCGAAGGCGCTCATCGCTGAATTCATAGGCGGAGAAGTAGCACGGGCTGTCGGTTTTAAGGTACCTGAACTTGTCTTTCTCGATATCGACGAAGATTTCGGCAGAACTGAGGGTGATGAAGAGATCCAAGATCTTCTCAAGGCAAGTCAAGGACTTAATCTCGGACTTCACTATCTTGACGGTTCCATGACCTTTGACCCCTGTGCCAATGCGGTTGACCGTGATACAGCAGCCGATATCGTTTGGCTCGATGCTTTTCTGACAAATGTCGACCGCACGGCACGGAATACGAACATGCTGATATGGCACGGAGAATTATGGCTGATAGACCACGGCGCATCTCTGATGTTCCACCATTCATGGGGCGACGTCGAGAAGGCTCTCCGTTCGCCTTTTCCATATATCAAGGACCATGCGCTGCTGCCAAAGGCATCCTCAATTATTGAAGCAGACAAGCGCATGAGACAGAAGATTACTCCGAGGACACTTTCGAAGATTGTCGATGCTCTGCCGGACGAATGGCTCCAACGCGACGACACAGACATGTCGCCAGATGACATCCGCGATGTTTACAGACGGTTCCTTAACGGACGGCTCGCTGAATCCCGGATATTTGTAGAACAAGCCGAGCAGGTTCGTAACAGCATATAAGGATATGGAAGATATGTTTCTGTATGAATATGCCGTGGTGCGCTATGTGCCTGCAGTAGAAAGAGAGGAGTTCATCAACATCGGTCTCATTATGATGTGCAAGCGTCGCAAATGGATACGGATAGCAATTCATATCGATGAGAATAAACTAAGCGCATATCGTTGTCCGCATACAACGGATGAAATCCGCGCACAGCTCGATGGATTTATCATGGTGTGCGAAGGAAGCAATGATGGCGGCAGTCTTGCGCAGCTGCCTGTAGAAGAACGTTTCAGATGGATTACTGCTGTAAGAAGCACGTGTCTTGCCACATCGCGTCCGCATCCGGGCAAAACTCACGATCTTGACAAGGAATTCGACCATATCTTTGAATCTCTCGTGCTTTAAAGACATAAGGATTATAGCAATTTTCATCTTGTCCCGTTCTCGTCCCGGTTAAATAAAAAATAAGGCTGCAAGTCGTTGAACCTGCAGCCTTTTGCTTTTCTTTAGTCGGGGTTACTAGACTCGAACTAGCGACCTCACGCCCCCCAGACGCGTACTCTAACCAACTGAGCTAAACCCCGTCATTTCTGAAAAGCGATGCAAAGTTACGCTCTTTCGGCGATACTTCCAAATTTTTGAGCAAGAAATTTCACACAAAATTTTCATCAAAATTATAAAATATCGTCTTTCAGCACATTGCAGGCAACATTTTTTTGCAAGTCATGTCGATGTTTCAGAAGATAGAGCGCATAAAAATCAGAATCTCTAAAATTATCCTCACTGCCCTTGTGCGTCTATTATGAATATTTAACCTAAATCATGCGTCCGTGAACTGCATGAACCATTGCACTATCTTGGGGTCTTCATGGTCACCGAGGATAAAAGGCTTGCCGGTGTCCTGTATTCGTCCACTCAAATAAAAAAGCGGACGACCGAAGCCGCCCGCTCTATGTGTTTATCAAAAGTGATTAAATCCAGCGTGTATATGCGAAGTCCTGACGATGGGGAAGTTCAGCGTTCTTAGGATAGATGCGGAAACCATAGCGGAATACGCCTGCATCCTTGATCTTTGCGGAAAGCTCGTAAGTAACGATATTTCCTTCCTGCTTGACAACTTTGAACTGGTCGGTGCGTGCGAGGTGCTCCTGACCGCCGTCCTGCTGATAAACGACCATCTCAACGCCGAGATCCCGACCGAGACCATTGGTGTCAAGAGTGATTTCAACATGGAAAGGTTCACCTGTGAGACCGCTGGCAATTTCGCCGCTGTGGCGGATGTCAAGAACCTTGACGCCGTCCCAGAGCTGAGCGAAACGTTCTTTCCAGCTTACGATGCTCTTCGCAAGAGCGAAGTGGTCTGCGGCGAGGCGCTTGCTGCGAGCAGCTTCCTTGTCATAGAAACGGGCGATGTAGTCGTCGATCATGCGCTTCATTGTGAAGTGGGGCGCGATGTCGCCGATAGAACCCTTGATGTACTGAATCCACTTGGGCGAGTAGCCTGCGGAATTCTTCTCGAAATAGAGTGGAATGATTTCGTTCTCGAGCATCGAGTAGATAGTGGCAGCGTCCAGCTTGTCCTGCTGAGCCTGGTCGGTGTATGTACGCTTGTCGGTAAGCGCCCAGCCTGCGTGCTCGTTGAAACGATAGCCTTCGTACCACCAGCCGTCGAGGACAGAGAAGTTAAGGACGCCGTTCATCTCTGCTTTCTCGCCCGATGTACCGGACGCCTCGAGAGGACGTGTGGGCGTGTTGAGCCAGATGTCGACACCGGTAACGAGACGCTTGGCCACAATCATGTTGTAATCTTCAAGGAAGATAATCTTGCCGAGGAATTCGGGACGGCGGCTGATCTCAACGATACGCTTGATAAGACCCTGACCTGCCCCGTCGGCGGGATGTGCCTTTCCTGCGAAGATGAACTGCACGGGGAACTGCGGATTGTTGACAATCTTGGCGAGACGGTCGAGGTCGGTGAAGAGAAGGTGCGCGCGCTTATATGTGGCGAAACGACGTGCGAAGCCGATGATGAGGGCATTGGGGTTGATGCGGTCAACAATGTCGAGAACAGCGGAGGGGTCTCCCTGATGGGCAAGCCATTTTTCCTTGAAGTCACGACGGAGGAAGTTGATGAACTTGTTCTTCAGTGTGACGCGCATGTTCCAGATTTCCTCGTCGGGAACTTCGAAGATGCCTTTCCAGGCGTTGGGGTCGCTCTGATTCTCGAATACCTGTTTGCCGAGCTTTTTGGTATAGAATTCCTTCCATTCGGAAGCAGCCCATGTCGGCATGTGGACGCCATTTGTGACGTAACCCACATGACTTTCTTCCCAGGAGTAGCCTTTCCAGATACCGGCGAACATTTTCTTCGACACTTCACCGTGGAGCCAGCTGACACCGTTGGCTTCCTGACATGTATTAAGGGCGAAAACGCTCATGGAGAAACGTTCGTTTGTGTCAGGATTCTCACGACCCATGTTCATGAGGTCGTTCCAGCTGATACCGAGTTTTGCGGGATATTCGCCCATATACTTGCCGAAGAGACCTTCGTCGAAGTAGTCGTGACCTGCGGGAACGGGAGTGTGTACTGTATAGAGCGAGGATGCCCGAACGAGCTCGAGAGCTACATTGAAGCTCAGACCGTCTTTCTGAACGTAGTCGACGAGGCGCTGGAGGTTGAGAAGCGCTGCGTGACCTTCGTTGCAGTGGTAGAGCTGGCTGTTGACGCCGAGTTTCTGAAGCATGAGAACGCCAC
>JAGBDG010000098.1 GCA_017937625.1 Muribaculaceae bacterium
CTCACGTCATGCACAGCGGAAGCACGGGCTGCAACGCTTTCCTCGGCGGCATCCTGCGCGGCTACAACAGCAACCTCATGCTCAGCGCCACATCGCCCTACACCGTCGTCGAGGCGGACGAGTACGATCGATCATTCCATCAGCTCACACCCTACATCGCCGTGGTCAACGCCACCGACCCTGACCATCTCGACATCTACGGCACCGAGGAGGCATACCTCGAGAGCTTCGCGCATTTCACCGAGCTTATCCGCCCGGACGGCGCCCTTGTGGTGCATACCGGTCTCAAGCTTGTGCCGCGTCCCCCTAAGGGAGTGCGTACCTACACCTTCAGCCGCCACGAGGGCGATTTCCACGCCGACAACATCCGTATCGGCGGAGGCACCATAGTGTTCGACTTCGTGCATCCCGGTGGCGTCATCACCGATATAGAGCTTGGCGTGCCTGTCGACATCAACATCGATAACGCCATATCGGCGCTCGCCGCCGTGTGGCTCACCGGAACGCTTACCCCTGAGCTCGCGCGCCGCGCCATGGCGTCGTACCCCGGCGTGGAGCGCCGTTTCCAGTTCCATCTCAAGGAAAAGGATCGCGCCGTTATCGACGACTATGCCCACCACCCCGACGAGCTGCGCCAGAGCATTGCCTCGGTCCGCGCCCTCTATCCCGACAAAAAGCTTACGGTAGCTTTCCAGCCGCATCTCTACAGCCGCACCCGCGATTTCGCGCAGCAGTTCGCCGACGTTCTTTCCGAGGCTGACGAGGTAGTGCTTGTCGACATCTATCCCGCACGCGAGCAGCCGATTCCGGGCATTAGTTCCGATACCATTTTCCAAAAGGTAAAAAATCAGAAAAAAATACTCATTTCGAAGCAGGATTTTGTCGATACGATGAAAAACCGTAACTTTGAAATCCTGTTGACGGCAGGTGCCGGCGACCTCAGTCTCTATGTGCCACGGCTTGTAGAGGCTCTCGGTGTCGGTAAGTAACAATAGTCCGAGCGAAGATATATGTCGAAGAAAAGTATCATAATGTGCATCCTTACCGTCCTGCTGGTCGGCTGGTTATGCTATGCCATACCTCTCACCTGGGGAATGGCGTCGCAGGCGCGTATGAAAAAAGGAGTCGACATAAGGCTGTCCGACCCGACGTCGAAGTTCGTCGACGCCAGGGACGTCATCGTCGAGCTCGGCATAGATACCGACCGCCTCGGTTCTGTCCTCCGCGACAGTTTCGACATCGACGCCCTCGAGAAGCGTCTCAAGGCATCCGACAAGCTTCAGGACGCCAACATCACCATGCTCTCCGACGGCAGTCTCGTCGTCGACGTCGACCCCATGGTGCCGGTTGCGCGAGTGTTCGACACAACGCGTCCGTCCTACTATATCAACGCCTCCGGCAAGCGCATATCCGCAGAGCTGCGATACCATATCGACGTTCCCGTCCTCGTTGGCACCTTCGGCTCGGAATATCCCGCGCAGCGCCTTCTGCCCCTGCTGAGCTACATAGCATCCGATTCCACCGCCAACGCCATGATAGCCACCGTCACGCAGGAGCCCGACGGAAACATCATCCTCGTGCCCAACATCGTGGGACACGTCATCAACTTCGGCGACACCTCAAGGGTTGCCGACAAATTCGCGCGTCTGCGCACATTCTACCGCCATGTCGCTCCCACAAAAGGCTGGGCGACATACGACACCATAGCCGTCAAGTGGCGAGACCGCATAGTGGCAACGCGACGTCACAAAGAGCTCGCGCCCATACCCATACCCACCGACGAAGACCAGACGGGCATCCTCGACCTCGACGACAACGAGCCGGCACCAGAGGACATCAGCCCCGAAATAATCGAAGACCAGAAACGTACTCTCCCTTAAATAAATCTCTATGGAAACAAGATATATAGCCGCAATTGAAATTGCCTCATCGAAAATAAAAGGAGCTGTCGGCTCGGTCGACAGCGAAGGCAGGCTCACAGTTCTCGCTGTAGAGGAAACGCCATCCTACGACAATGTCCGCTATGGTCGCGTCCAGAACATACGCGAAGTGACGGCGGCTGTCAACGACATCATACAGCGCCTCGAGGCTGCTCCCGCCGTGGCGCCACGCTCGGTGTGCGCCCTCGGTGTTTCCATAGGCGGACGCTCTATCGCCGGCGCTCCCGCCAAGGCTTCCATGAAATTCAACGAAGACTGCGAGATCAGCGACCAGCATGTGCAGCGTCTCATGTTCGACGCCCGTCAGGACTTGATGACCGATCAGGTAGTCGAGGTCATTCCCCGAGCCTTCTATGTCAACAGTGCCTTTGTGCGTCAGCCCGTCGGTACGTTCGGCGACAGTCTGCGCGGCGAATTCCTTATGGTCACATGCGCCCGCGAGACACGCCAGAACCTCGAGCGCATCAAGTTCGACAGTGTACCCGCTTCCGCGATTGCATATATTCTTAACATCAAGGCTATCGGCGACTTTGTCCTCACGCCCGACGAGAAAGTCCTCGGCACGGCGTTTGTCGACGTAGGCGCCGAGACCACCTCAGTTGCCGTCTATAAGGACGGCAGCCTCGCTTTCGTATGCGTCATCCCCATGGGCTCGCGTCTGCTGACGCTCGACCTCATCGCCGGACTCGGCACCACCGAGGAAGCCGCCGAAAAGCTCAAGCGCGAGATTGCAGCAGGAGGCGAGAAGGAGAACGAGACGGCACGCAACTTCATGCACTCGCGTGCAGGCGAAATCATTGCCAACGTGCTCAACCAGATTGACATAGCAGGTTATCCTTCGCCGGCAATTTCCAAGGTAGTCCTCACAGGAGGCGGAGCGAAGGCTCCGGACTTTGCCGAGCAGATTGCCGCACAGTTCAAGATGCCTGTGAGAAAGGCTGAGATGCCCTCCGACATCGCTTTCCGCGTTGCAGGGCGCAACAATCCCGACAATATCGACATTGTCGCTCTGCTTGCCGCGGCAGCGCGCGCCTTCAACGGCAGCTGCCTGAGCGAGCCTGTCGAGGAACATCGTCAGGAACCTAAGGAAGAGCAGCCGGAAGACCGCACCGTCCTCGCCGCTCCCGAGGAAGAGCCCGTGCGCCGCAGTGTCGCCGATGAAGAGGACGATGACAAATGGCTCCGCGACGACCCCGACGAAGAGGAAGAACAGGAAGAGGACCGCAAGACCACGCGCCGCGGATTCTCCTTCCCATGGAGCCGCAAGCGCAAGGAAGAGCCGCTGGAAGAAGACGAATTTACCGTCGAAGAACCCGAAGAGGAAAACGGGAAGGAAAACGAGGACGAAGTTGAAGAACGTCCCGCTACTCACAAGCTGAACAGTTTCCGCGAGAGATTTGCAAAGCTTTTCACTCCCGTCGAGGGTCTTGAAGACGATGATGAATGATATTAATCTCCTCTAAAAACAATATACGTCATGAGCGATTACGAATCCGAAAATCCCGAACTGATCGACAAATATAAGAATACGGCAGAACCGCTCCAGGGCGGAGCGCCCACCATCCTCGCCATGGGTGTCGGCGGCGGCGGTTGCAACGCCGTCTCCTACATGGCGAAACAGAACGTCAAGGGCGTCGATTTTGTCGTCCTGAACACCGACCGTCAGGCACTTCTTCCTATCGACGTGCCTACGAAGGTGCTTCTCGGTCCGAAGGTCTGCGGAGGCTACGGCGCCGGCAGCAAGCCTGAGAAAGGTCAGGAGGCAGCCGAGGAGAGCAGCGAGGAAATACAGAAGCTCTTCACTCCCGACGTCCAGATGGTGTTCGTCACAGCGGGCATGGGCGGCGGTACGGGTACCGGCGCGGCTCCGGTCGTGGCTGGTCTTGCCAAGAGCAAGGGCATCCTCACCGTCGGCATCGTAACAATTCCTTTCTTCTTCGAGGGCATGGTGCGCATACGCTGCGCCATCGAAGGTGCCGCAAAACTCCAGAAGAATGTCGACGCCATGCTTGTCATCAACAATGACCGCCTCAGCAAGATATACCCGACCATGGCTTTCAGCGACGGATTCAGCAAGGCTGATGAGATTCTGACAACCGCCGCCCGCACAATATCCGACATGGTCACAATTCTCGCCAACATCAACATCGATATGCGCGACGTCGACACCTGTCTGCGCGACGGGCGTACGGCGCTTATTTCCGTGGGTTACGGCGAAGGCGAGAACCGCCTCTCCCAGGCTATACAGAACGCGCTGAACTCGCCTCTGCTCTGCGACACCGACATCACCAACGCCAAGAAACTTCTCTTCGCCTTCTACTATTCCCACGACCTCAATCCGCCGCTGCTTCTCGAGGAGTCGCGCCAGGCTAACGACCTTGTAACGTCCATTCAGAAGGACGTACACATCAAGTTCGGCTGGGGCTTCGACGACACGCTCGGCAACAAGATAAAGTTCACCATACTCGCCTCGGGCTTCGACGTGTCTGTCGACACGGGCGGCGTACACATCGACGTCATAGAGGGCAAGAAGGAGGAAAGTACCGAGACCCCGGCGTCCGACATCAGCGCCATCGCTTCTGCATACGGACGCGACAAGGTCGACGAGCTCATCCGACGTCAGGAGACGCAGAACTACTACATCCTCACTCCCGCCGAGCTCGACAGCGACGAGGCTATTGCCCTTGTCGAGGCTACTCCCGCCTACAAGCGCGACAAACGCCGCGTGGCTCTGCGCAAGAGTGCCGAAACGGCTGCTAATGAAAAAAATAAGAACGCAAATCCCGGCAGCATAACTTTCTCCATCAATGACCACTGACAGAAAACTTAAGCTTGTTGTCTCCACCGGCGCAGGCGTAAGCGCCGAGAGCGGCATACGCACCTTCCGCGACGCCGACGGGCTCTGGGAGGAATATCCCGTCATGGACGTGGCGAGCGCCGACGGATTCCGCCGCAACCCTGCCCTCATACACAAGTTCTACAACGAGCGCCGCGCGCAGCTCGGCAAGGCACAGCCCAACGCGGCACATACCGGTCTGCGCGAGCTCGAGGACCTTTTCGACGTGTATGTAATCACCCAGAACGTCGACGACCTCCACGAGCGTGCCGGAAGCTCGAAGGTTCTCCATCTCCACGGCGAGCTCACCAAGGTACGCGCCCTCGACGACGAGAGCAAGGTCTAC
>JAGBDG010000013.1 GCA_017937625.1 Muribaculaceae bacterium
GAGCGCATAGCGCAGCGCGGTCTTCCGTCCCACGCCAGGAAGACGCGAGAGAGCCGATACCGCATTCTCCAGAAGACCCGAAGAAAATTCCTGTTCCATAGCTACGAAATTACGCAAAAATCCGCAATCCGCCAAGCTGCCGCGGCATATTAAGGCACATTACACCTCAATATTGGTACAAAAGTAATATTTTACTACTTTTATGACTACTCGATTTGTCATAAGAGGCATATTTTTCATAAATTTGCAATATAAAAATAGTCTGCAATCCTGAAAGGCAAACCAAAAGAAAAACAGCAAAAGGATGAATATCAAACCGGTCATTACCGCCGCCTTTTCGGCGGCATTCTTCATTGCGGCGGCAGCCCCTTCGGACGCCGTTCCGGCATTCAGTTCCGACAGCCTGACGCTCGACGACTGCCTGCGCATAGCAATGACAAACAGCCCTACCGTCAAGGTGGCTGACAAGGAAGTTGAACGCGTCGACTACTCCCGCAAGGAGGTGATAGGTCAGCTTCTTCCCAACATCGATTTCTCGGCAAGCTACAGCCGCATGCTCGCCAAGCAGGTGATGTACATGAACATGGACGCGTTCAAAGGCATGGGAGGCGGTGCCGAGGGCGGTGAAGGCGGCGAAGACAAGCCTGCCGAAGAAACACCCGGTCTCGGAAAATCGGACGGAGGCATCAAGGTCGGTCTTGACAACTCATACAACATGGGCTTCCAGGCGTCAATGCCTCTCATAGCCCCACAGCTCTGGGCAAGCCTGTCGCTTACCAAAGAACAGGTCGTGCGCAACGTAGAGGCTGCGCGCCAGAGCCGCCAGCAGCTCGTCAATCAGGTCAAGAGCGCCTACTACGGACTCCTGCTTGCCGAAGACTCGCGCCGCGTGATACAGGAAAGCTACGATATGGCGGCACTGACACATGACACATACGTCAAGCAGCAGGCTCTCGGCGCTGCGTCAGACTACGATGTGCTACGCACTTCCGTGGCGATGAAGAACATCGAGCCGCAACTCACGCAGGCGAACATTGCCATACGCCGCGCACGCCTCAATCTTCTCATCCTTATGGGTCTCGACTCAAGCTTCGAGCTCAAGCCTGCCGACCGCCTGTCGAACTACGAATCGGACATGTACGGCGCGGCGCTCGAGGCAAGCAACACGGACTACAGCGGAAACGCAGACCTCAAACTTCTTGACATAGACACCAAGCTGACTGCACGTAGCCTCAAGCTGCAGAAGCTCGCCTACGCCCCTACCCTCGCTCTGACGGCCAACTACACATGGACCTCGATGAACAACGGCACACCGTTCAAGAGCCTCAAATGGAATCCTTACTCCATGCTGGGCGTATCGCTGCAGATACCCATCTTCAGCGGAGGTCAGCGCTACAGCAAAGTGAAACAGGCTCAGATACAGCTTGAGGAGCTGCGCCTGCAACGCGAGAACCTCGAGCGCAGCATAGCGTCGCAGGTCGCCCTCGCCGCCGACAACATCAGGCTGAATGTCGAGCAGATAGCGTCGTCATCGGAAAGCGTGCGCCAGGCGGAGACCGCCCACACCATCATGGAGAAGAGCTTCAACATCGGCGCGGCAAGCTACCTCAATCTCCGCGACTCCGAGCTCGCCCTTACCCAGGCGCGTCTCGCCTACTATCAGGCTATCTACAACTATCTCATAGCCCGCAGCGAGCTCGAGCTCCTTCAGGGCAACGCTCCCATCGAGAAATATTCATCCGCCAATAATTAAAAATACATAGACATGAAACTCAAAGCCAGCACCTTCGCATCCCTTGCATGCCTGCTTGCGCTGACGTCATGCGGCAAAAAAGAAGCCACGGAAGAGAAAGCCGTCGAGCTGCCGCGCGTAACCGTCGACGTGGCACACCGCCTCTCTGTGGCACAGCAGAAAGAATATACGGCGACTGTAGAAGCCGAAAACATCAACAACATCGCTCCCTCGACACCTAACCGCATCAAGACCATCCGCGTGGATGTCGGCGACCGCGTGCGCGCGGGACAGGAACTCGTGACGCTCGACCGCTCGAACTCCGACCAGCTGCGCATCAACCGCGACAACCTGCAGCGCGAATACGACCGTGCCGTCAAGCTCCTCGAGATCGGTTCGGGCACACAGCAGCAGGTCGACCAGCTTCAGGCACAGCTCGACGCCGTCAAGTCGCAGTACGACAACATGATGGAGAACACCATACTGCGCTCGCCCATCAGCGGCGTTGTTACGGCTCGCAACTATGACCCCGGCGACATGACAGGCAACATGCCCGTGCTTACCGTAGGTCAGCTCTCGCCGGTGGTCAAAGTGATGATCAACATCACCGAGAACGACATGAGCAAAATCGCCGCCGGCATGCCCGTGAGCGTTAAGTTCGACGCTTTCGGCGACGAGGTGTTCAGCGGCAAGGTAAGCCGTATCCATCCCACCGTGGACACGGCGACACGCACGTTCCAGGTCGAGGTTCAGGTAGCCAACCCCAAGGAAGACATCAAGCCAGGCATGTTCGCCCGCGTCGACATCAACCTCGGCGACCAGGACAATGTGGTCGTTCCCGACCGCGCGGTTGTCAAGCAGACCGGTTCCGGCAACAAATACGTCTATGTCCTGCGGGGCAACAAGGTAAGCTTCCAGCGCGTAGAACTCGGACAGCGCCTCGACACGAGCTACGAGCTTCTTTCCGGCATTGAGGACGGCGATACAGTGGTCATAACCGGTCAGGCACGCCTCATCGACGGCGCCGAGGTCGAAGTACAGAAATAATCCGCAATCCTTAAAAACCTATCTGAAAAATGAGTCTATACGGCAGCGCTGTAAAACGCCCCATCATGACCACCCTGTGCTTCGTCGCAGTGGTCATCCTGGGTCTGTTTTCCCTGAATAAGCTTCCTATCGACCTCTATCCCGACATAGAGACCAACACCATCATGGTGATGACAACCTATGCGGGTGCGAGCGCCCAGGATATAGAGCAGAACGTGACACGTCCGCTCGAGAATGTGCTTAACTCTGTGAGCAACCTCAAGCACATCTCTTCGAAATCGCGCGAGAACATATCGGTGATAACGCTGGAATTCGAATACGGCGAAGACATCGATGTCCTTACCAACGACGTCCGCGACAAGCTCGACATGGTGTCGTCGATGCTCCCCGACGATGCCGAAAACCCCATCATCTTCAAGTTCTCGACCGACATGATTCCTATCGTCCTCCTGTCGGTGAAGGCAACGGAGAGCATGCCCGGTCTCTACAAGATACTCGACGAGAACGTAGCGAACCCTCTGGCGCGCATCAGCGGCGTAGGCTCTGTGTCTATCTCCGGCGCGCCCAAGCGCGAGATTCACGTATATGTCGACCCTGTCCGTCTCGAGGCATATAACCTCACAGTCGAGCAAATCGGCAGCATCATCGGCGCAGAGAACCGCAACATTCCCGGCGGTTCGTTCGATATCGGTTCCGACACCTACTCCCTGCGCGTGCAGGGCGAGTTCGGCGCCTCCGAGGAGATGCGCGACATCGTCGTGGGAACCCACAACGGGCGAGCCATCTATCTGAGCGACGTGGCGCGTATCGACGACTCCGTCGAAGAACGGACGCAGACAACCTACAACAACGGCAACCAGGGCGCCATGATCATCATTCAGAAGCAGAGCGGCGCCAACTCTGTGGAAATCTCGAACAAGGTGCTCGAGATGC
>JAGBDG010000099.1 GCA_017937625.1 Muribaculaceae bacterium
ATCATTCCCAAAGCTCCCACTGCTCCCATTACTCCCACGTACCATCCGCCACATCTGCACCGGCACGCAGGCTCGGAACATTGAACTTATGATTTTTTACGCGCATGCGGGTGCGGACGGAAATTTATTCGTATCTTTGACGAAAATTAATTAAAACGATTATGAAATTCAAATTATCCCTCCTTTGCGCTTTCTTCGCCGCAATACTGATTTCCTGCTCGGGAAGCAAAGAACCTTCCGCCCTCATCGCCCATGCCGACCGACTCAACGGCGAACTCGGCGCCATTGCCGAAGAAAGTCCGATGTTCCTCGACTCCGCCACAGTCAACTACGCCGACGGAACGCTTGCTGTAAACATAGCTTTTGCCGACACATTCTTCACCGCATCGGAATTTACCGACGCACTCGTGCAGTACACGCTCGCACAATATATGAAAAGCCATACCGGCGCAAACCTCGACGAGGTAGTCAACACCATCTCCAAGGAAGAAGGCAAGATGGCAATCACGCTCATCGACCGCAAGGGCGGTTCGAAAACTTTCGATGTCCCGGCAGCTCGTCTCCGCCAGCTCGTCAAGCTCAAACCGATGGAGCTCAACTACAACGACGCACGCGCCAACGTGCTTGAAATCATGGAAGATCGCGACGACGCCTTTGAGCTTGCCGCAAACGCCGAGGACGTTTCCTTCGAAGTTGCAAACGGTTTCGCGCAGTATACCTTCACCTTCCCTAACGCCAACGGTTACGCTCGTCTGAAACAGGCACAGCTTACCGGTCGCTGCCTCAACGCCGTCAAGCCCATCTACGACAACTACGGTGCATGCCGCACTATGGTCGAGGACCTTCTGAAATCATTCAAAATCGACGGTTACCGCTTCGTCTACGAAAATAACAGAGACAAATATACCCTCAAGGCATCAGTGCCCTGGCGCACGATAAACTAATCTTCGACAAATCAATGAATCTTGTTGACCGTTTCCTAAACTACGTCAAGTTCGACACCCAGAGCGACGAGCTGACCAACATGACCCCGTCGACTCCGGGTCAGATGATATTCGCGGAGCATCTTCGCGACGAGCTGCAGAGCATGGGGCTGAAAGACATCAGCCTCGACGACAACGGCTACCTCATGGCAACCGTTCCTTCCAATCTTCCCGCAGGGACAAAAGTTCCCGTTGTAGGATTCATCGCCCATCTCGACACAAGCCCCGACATGTCCGGACGCCATGTATCGCCGAAAATAGTCGAGAAATATCCCGGAGGCGACATCGTCCTCAACGAGGCTGAGAACATCGTCCTTTCGCCTGACCAGTTCCCCGAGCTCAACAACTACATCGGTCAGGAACTTATTGTCACCGACGGCACGACGCTTCTCGGAGCCGACGACAAGGCTGGCGTCGCTGAAATCATCACAGCCGCCGACTACCTTCTCAAGCATCCGGAAATCAAACACGGTGACATCCGTATCGCCTTCAACCCCGACGAAGAAATCGGTCTGGGCGCGCACAAGTTCGACGTCAAGCGCTTCGGCGCCGACTGGGCTTATACCATGGACGGCGGGGAAGTCGGAGAGCTCGAGTACGAGAACTTCAACGCAGCCGTCGCCAAAGTGACGTTCACCGGCAGAAACGTCCATCCCGGATATGCCAAGCACAAGATGCTCAACTCCATGCGCGTCGCCAACCAGTTCGTCATCATGCTGCCCCGCTGGGAAACGCCCGAGCACACAGAGGACTACGAGGGTTTCTACCACCTCGTGTCGATGGAAGGCAACGTCGAGAAGACAGTCCTGACATACATCATCCGCGACCACGACCGCGACCGTTTCGAGCGCCGCAAGAAAGAGCTCGAACACCTCGCCCGTAAAATCAACAACGAGTTCCCCGGATGCTGCTCCATCGAAATCAAGGACCAGTACTACAACATGCGCGAGAAAATCGAACCTGTCAAGTACATTGTCGACATCGCCGAGGAGGCAATGCGTCTTGCCGGCGTCACGCCGAAGGTACAGCCCATCCGCGGCGGAACAGACGGAGCGCAGCTCTCGTTCAAAGGACTCCCCTGCCCCAACATCTTCGCCGGCGGTCTGAACTTCCACGGACGCTACGAGTTCGTTCCTGTTCCTTCTATGGAAAAGGCGATGCAGACCATCATCGAGATTGCCAAGCTCGTGGCTGAACGCAAGGCTTGACATGAACCGACTTCTGACAGTAGTCACCGGTCCGACAGCATCGGGCAAGACGGCTCTCGCCATTGAGCTGGCTCAGCGCTACGGCACCGAAATCATTTCGGCTGACTCCCGTCAGATATACAAAGACTTACCGATAGGCACGGCAGCGCCCACAGAAGAGGAGCGCAGCCGTGCTTTTCATTATCTTGTCGGCACCCTTCCGCTCGACGCCTACTACAGCGCTGCGTGTTTCGAAAGCGACGCCCTCGCCATTCTTCCCGAGATATGGAAAAAGTCGCCGGTGGCAATTGTCTGCGGAGGCTCCATGATGTACGTCGACGCGCTTGTCAACGGTATCGACGAGATGCCCACCGTCAGCGACACCACCCGCGCCTATGTTCTCCGGCTTTATGAGGAACACGGTCTCGATGCCGTGCTTGCTCAGCTCGAGATATGTGACCCAGCATATTTCAGCCGCGTCGACAGGTCGAACCCCCGTCGCGTAGTCCATGCCCTTGAGATATGCCTTGAGGCGGGAGTGCCGTATTCGTCGCTGCTTACCGGCAAAAGTCGTCAGCGACCGTTCGAGGTGCTGAAACTGGCAATAGACATGCCGCGCGAGACCTTTTTCAGCCGAATCAACAGCCGCGTCGATGCAATGTTCGAGGCAGGGATTGAGAACGAGGCACGTACGGCATTCGCCCAGGGCGATTTCAATTCGCTCAACACAGTAGGATACAAGGAGCTGAAAGCTTATTTTGAGGGGAAGATGGACAGGGAAACGACGATAGCGCGGATAGCCAAGAACACCCGCGTCTACGCAAAGAAACAGCTCACATGGCTTAAGCGCGACGCCTCTGTGCAGTGGATCAAGTCCGCCGATGAGGCTTTTGCGCTTGTCGATGCAAAGCTGTCGGAGATGAATTCTGGTCAGAAGTAATAGCCCAGGACAACCGATACCGAGCTGCGGTGTATTCGTATCTTTTTGTCGCGGTTGCCGAACTCGGCGAGCGGGGTGAACGACACATCGCCGTCGATGCCCACGAAGTAGCTGCCTGCGAAAGTAGTGCTCAGGCGAATGTTCCAACCGCCGTCGACATGTTTCCAACCGTGGTCGAACAGACTTATTTTCTTGTCAGGCACGCGCTCCGGTGCTCCGAAGTTTGGCTCGAGTTTCTGCTGCGCCGCTACATTGACGTTGAGGTACGGACCTGTGCTGACAGCTACCGACCATAATTCGCTTTCATAGAAGCGGTAGCCGAAACGCACCGGCACGTGTATGGTATATATCTTAGCCGCTCCTTCATAGAAATACTCGTCGTCGAACGAGACAAGATTCTTCGACGGCATCGAACGGAAAGTGAACATCACGCCCGGCTCCACAAAGAATCTCTTCGGCAGGCTTATTTCGGCGACGCCGCCGAGAGTAAAGCCCGAGCCGGTCTTGTAGGGATTGTTCGACGACATCGGGAAAGAAACATCATACGAAAGCTGTATGCCGTACTGCACCTGTCCCATCGCCGACAGCGGAAGCATACAGAGCAAAAGTGCTATAGCCGGAAAGACGAATTTGCTTTTCATAATCATTGTCATTATAAATACTATACGCACGCGACGGCTCTTTGTTCATCTTACCGGAGGCATTTTGTCGGCGAAATGAGGGAATTCGTCGACACTCCTTTTGTTCATGGCGGCGAAAAAATGTATCTTTGCAATCATATTGCAATGTCGACACTCGAACAACAGTCAAGCCGCCGCAAATACATGGGATTCCTCTCCCATGCCTTGCTGATTGTCATCATCTTCATCCTTCCGGAGCTGGTGATTGCAATCACTATGCCGCACCGTCGGTTCAACCTCAACCTGCTGTTCTACGTCAGGACTGCGGTCTACATTGCGGTGTTCTACATCAACTACTTCGTCATCATCGACCACACGCTGGTCAGCGACATGAGCAAGCGGCGCATACTGCGGTTTGTGTTGCTCAACCTGCTCGTCCTCGCCGTCGGTCTGACGATATGTGAGCTCATCTCCTTCCACACATTCGGAAGTCATCCGCGGCACCGTCCTCCAAAAGTCGAACCGACAATATGGCAGGGGATAATCCGCATGTCGGGCTTCATTTTGCGCGACGCCGTGATGATTATACTCACCATTGCCCTATCCGTTGCGCTCCGCCTGTCAGCTAAATGGAAGGACATCCGACAGCAACAGCGAGAACTCCTGTCGGAACAGCGCGCCACTGAGCTCGACAACCTCAAGAGCCAGCTCAACCCGCACTTCCTTTTCAATACGCTCAACACCATCTACGCCCTCATCGCCGTCGACAGCGACAAGGCTCAGAAAGCGGTGCATCAGCTGTCGGGACTCCTGCGGTATATGCTCTACGAAGACACCGGCAAAGTGCCGCTCGAAAAGGAATGCCGATTCATTGAGGATTATGTCTCGCTGATGCGTCTTCGCATGGCGAACCGTCTGACCGAGGTAAGCATCAATACCGGCGCCCACTCCGAGGCAATGATACCCGCCCTGCTTTTCATCCCGCTTGTGGAGAACGCGTTCAAGTATGGCTCGACTGCTACCGATGACACACCGGTGTCAATCAACATCTACACCGAGGGCGACGAGCTCGTCTGCTCGACACGCAACGCATTCACGCCTCCTGCCGAAGACAGCGCTCCGGCACGCAACTCCGGCATAGGACTCGCCAATCTCCGACGCCGCATAAGCCTCATCTACGGACACCGCGCGTCGCTCCTCGCGAAAGCCGACGGCAATATATTCACCGCCACTCTGAAGATACCTCTATGAGCGACCCCAATGCAATAAGATGTCTTGTCGTTGACGACGAACCGCTCGCAGCTGCGCTGATAAGCTCATACGTAGCCCGCACGCCCTTCCTTGTGCCTGCGGGCGAGGTTCACAGCGCCGAGGATGCCCTGGAGGCCATCGGTACGGGCGACATAGATCTCGTTTTCCTTGACATCCGTATGCCGCGACTGACAGGCATGCAGCTTGCGCGCATCATACCGTCCACGACACGCGTCGTCTTCACGACCGCCTACTCCGACCATGCCGTCGAGGGTTTCCGCGTCAACGCGCTCGACTATCTCCTCAAACCCGTCAGCTACGACGAGTTCCTGGAGGCGGCAATGAAAGCTCGCGCTTCTCTCTGCGCCGCCGCGACCGAACAACCCGCCCAGCGGCGCCGCCACATACTCGTCAAAAGCGAATACCGCCTGCTGCGCCTCGATACCGACAAGATTGTCTATATTGAGGGGCTCAAGGACTATGTCAAGATATACCTCGAGGACGAGAAAAATCCCGTGCTGTCGCTGATGAGCATAAAGAGTCTCGAAGAAGAACTGCCTGATAACATGATACGCGTACATCGCTCGTTCATCGTGAACATCGACAAAGTTCGCGTGATAGAAAAGAACTGCATCATTCTCTGCGGTCAGGCTATCCCCGTTTCTGAAAGCTACCGCGCCCGCTTCCTCGACCGACTCAAGCAATAATTAAAAGTCAATTTCCGCAAGACTGGTGTATTGCGACAATATGCTTGTACGCACGGGGTTGGCACGAGTTTGGGGATAAAGATTGCTTTCTTAATGTTGCATCAGATGAAATTTTTGCGGGAATCGCAAACAATCAAGTCCGTTCATGTCATATTGCAGCTTTGATTTTGCAGGAAAATGAGTAACTTTACACATTATTGTATTATGCTTATGAAAACCCGCTTTCTGACATATTTCCTGCTGCTTTGCGCCGTTCTTGTTTCATGCAACCGCACCGACCGCCGTCTGCGCGACATCGACAGCATCA
>JAGBDG010000100.1 GCA_017937625.1 Muribaculaceae bacterium
CCGCCTCAACAACAGCAAGCTCCAGAAGACCATCGAAATCCTCACCGCGCAGATCAACTCGCAGGCAGCCGAGATAGAGACGCTCCAGTCGAACCTCGCGTCCGCCAAATCGCAGATAGGCGCCCTCGACGCTAAGGTCGACTCGCTCCACAGCACCGTCACTTCCGTCACCGCACAGCGCGATTCCACCGACCGCCAGAACGCCAAGCTCACCGAGGAACTCAACACCTGCTACTACGCCATAGGCAACAAGAGCGAGCTCAAGGAAAACCGCATCCTCGAGACAGGCTTCCTCCGCAAGAGCAAGATTCTCGAAAGCGACTTCGACCAGGCTTTCTTCACCAAGGCTGACAAACGCACCCTCACCACCATCGACCTCAACTCCAACAAGGCAGAGGTTCTCACCCGCCAGCCCAAGGAATCGTACACTATCGTCGAGTCCAACGGTCACAAGGTGCTCCAGATTACCAACCCCGCCCTCTTCTGGTCGCTCTCCAACTATCTCGTCATCAAAATCGACTGACACGTCCCGTCATAGACCATTTAGAAGCCCGCGTGCCCCTGCCGGCATGCGGGCTTTTTGCTATCCAAATATGCCTTAGAAAGGCTAAAAAAGCACAAAAAGGACTTTTACAGACACCTCTAACGCTATTTTTTCAAAAAAAATCCGTAACTTTGCGTCCATTAATATACACAAAACTCCCCTCACAGCAAATATAGAGAATGGACATACAGAAAGTGCTACTAATCTCGCAGGAGATTGACCCCTACCTCACCGGCACTAACACCGCCGAATTCAGCCGTACGCTGGCACAGCAGCTCCAGGAAAAAGGAGCGGAAGTTCGATGCTTCATGCCTCGTTTTGGTGCTATCAACGAGCGGCGCAACCAGTTGCACGAGGTAATAAGGCTGTCCGGACTCAATATCGAAATCGACGATACCGACCATCCCCTGATTATCAAGGTGGCTACCCTCCAGCCCTCAAGGCTGCAGGTATATTTCATCGACAACGACGACTACTTCTACCGCCACACACAGCAGAAGACCCTCGAAATCGACGACCAGCCCGAAACCAACGACGAGCGCGCCATCTTCTTCGTCCGCGGTGTCATCGAGACCGTAAAGAAACTCCGCTGGAATCCGGATCTCGTCATCTGCTGCGGCTGGATATCCTCGCTCGTGCCCCTCTATCTCCGCACCATCTACGGCGACGACCCCTCTTTCACCGGATCCAAGATTGTCTATGCTCTCGCAGGCAAGCCCTTCGAAGGCAACCTCGATCCACGCATGACAGAGAAGCTCAAGGACGAAGGTCTCACTGAAGAACAGATCAAGTCGGTTGCCGACGAAGACGGAATCATCGATTTCAACCGCCTCAACCGCATAGCCGCCGACGCGTCTGATGCCGTCATTGACAGTGGCGCCGACAGCGACAGCGCATGCGTGGAATATGCCGCAGCTTCAGGCAAGCCTTTCTTCCCCTTCAGCGAGGCTAACGGAGCCGACGAGTACTTCGAATTCTTTAAATCACTCTGATTAATATCCGTTATTCCCATAATCACGGAAACTAAACATTCATCATGACAAACAGCAGTATCAAGATTCTGCTTGCAGCATGCGCGGCGTTCGCCGTCTACAGCTGCGATGAGACTTCATCTACAATCGGTTCGTCGCTCACCGGCAGCGACGTCACTATAAACATTGACTCGGCATTCACCGTTACCGGCAATACCGTCCGCGTCGAGAACATTCGCCCCAAGTCGAACACGTTCCTTCTTGGCAAACTGGCGATTGAGAACTACGGATGCCTCAGCAGCGAGATTGTCACGCAGTTCCTTCCCTCCACGCAGCTCGACACCGCCAACTACAGCTACCAGAACGTAGATTCGCTCTACCTCACTCTCCGCTATGCCATCGGCGACTTTATCGGTGACTCCGTGGCTCCTATGGGGCTTACAGTATATCCTCTTACAAAGATGCTTCCGTCCAGCATATCCAGCGACTTCAATCCAGCAGGATATTACGACAGCAAGCCTCTTGCAACCACTACATACAACACCC
>JAGBDG010000101.1 GCA_017937625.1 Muribaculaceae bacterium
AATAAGCTTATTTTTTGATAATTTGCAAATATTTTGTCGTGAAATTTTTATTAACAATTAATTTGCTGCCTCAGTTACACAAAAAATGGCTGTCCCTCGCGTGAGAAACAGCCATTTTTGAGATTATTCCGTCAGATTTCAGCGGATATACTGCTTGCTGACTTTGTTGCCGCGGCGGATGATGTAGATTCCGTTGGCGGGATTCTGTACGCGCATACCCTGAAGGTTGTAGTAGACGGGAGCACAGTCGGTCAAGCAGTCGTCAGTGTCGGCGATAATCTCGCCAATGCCGCTGTCATCGGGCAGTTTGTCGCTTCCCATGGGGTCGTCGGATACGTAGGGCTTCTCCGCGAAAACGGGAGCCTTGTCGTCGCCGCTGGTGACATAGTCACCGCCTCCGTTGGTGTAGATGCGGACACCGCACTTGGCACCGGCGCCTTCGATAACGGCTACGGTGCTGCCTTTAGCATTACCGGCTGTGAACGTCTTGTCTGCTACGGTGCCGAGACCTTCCGCTACGGTAAGTTTATAGTCCTTGAAATCGTTATTGACCACGACGCCGTACTGGTTGTAAGCGTAGACCAGCGGTGTGTGGCTTTCGCCCTCGTTGAGCATGACGTCTTTATATACAGCCTCTATATAGGCGATGTTCTCGTCGACGGGAGTGTTCGACACAGCGAATATTCCGTTAGCGACCGGACGAAGATAGTCGCCGCCGTAAGGAGTGTTGCGGACTCCGAAACCGTAGTTGTATAGCTGCGAGGAGCCGCCGCCGTCGTAAGCCATTGCCGTATAGCAACCGAGCTGCTGCATGATGAAAGCCATACGCCGCATTACGAGACCGGTAGATTTTTCGGGGAAAGTCTGTTTGAACGGGTCTTGGGACAACTGGCTGCCGTACTTGTCGGCGACGAGCATGATGAGTTTGGTGCGGTCTTCGTTGTAGCCGATTACCGTACGTGCCTGGTTGCTCGTGAAGTGGTTGACGGGCTGAGTGAGCTGTCCGCGTGTTGGCAGTTGACCTTCGATGAGCAGCATAGACATGCCGCCAATCATCTGCGAGATGTTGAGCTCGCGGTCGTCGAGGCTGATGGTGTGACCGATAGTCACCCGGTCACCGACTTTGATGTCTTTTAGAATTGCCGCGCCTGCTCCATGACCGGACAGGACGACATAGCCTTCTTTTATCTTCATCGAGCCTACGCCCGACTCGGGGGCGCCTGTGATTTCAAGTACGGAACCATCCTTGCCCTCTCTGCCTTCTATCACTTTTGCCTCGCATTCAGTGCCCCACATGTTAGTGCCGGTGGTGTCGCCGAAAGCGGTTGTATAGATGCGGATCTGGTCGGTGGCGCGTGTTCCGTTGACGCCGAAAGGATATTTCGTGCCGTCGGGGAAATTCAGGTCGAGCGACGCGTTGAGGTTCTCGAAGATGCGTATGTCCTTGTCCCCGGCAACGGTGACATACGACAGGAATCCGTTGTCGGTGACGGCAAGATTGTAGAGTATATCGTCTGCCATGGCGTGGCAGTTGGTGCGTGTCGGGCTGTCTCCCATGTTGAAATAGTCGCCGTTGACGCCCGCGATATACTGCTTGCCTGTGTCTTCGCTCTTGCGGTCGCCCATCGACTTGACGGTCTCTACAAGGTCGCCGTCGTCGTATGCCTCGACGCCATGGATCTCGAGATTCGGGTTGGTAAGGTCGATGACGGAGTAGTGAAGTACAGTGGTGTTGCTCGGATTGGTGATTTTCAGACCTGTCGTGACGACGCCCGGACCTGCGGTGGCGCTGTAAAGCGTGTCGACAGTAAATTCCGATGTGCCAAGCATCCATGTCGTGCCTGCGTTCGCAGCAAGAACTGCCGTCATAGCCGATAATGTCAGGAATAAATTTCTCATTATAATATCTAAGGTTAATTGGTTTTAATGCAATTCAGCAGCCGGATTGGAGAATCCGACTGCTAAATAAGCGTTTTTTTATCAAGCAGACAAATTATTTTTTGCTTACGTGTATCGGGTCGAGAGCGGCGCGCATCTGATTCGCGATTGACTTCATGCCGGCGATTGTGGGATGTCCTGCCTGTTTCTCAATGTCGCTGAGAGCGATGAATCCGATTCCGTAGCGGGAGCATATCTCTTTGGAAGAGTCGCTTACATTGTCGCCCAGCTCGTTGTTGAGCATGAAATAGATGTGGGCGTCGGGATAGAGTTCGCGCAGTCCTTTCACGAGATAGGTGAGGGCGGGGCGGTAGTTGAAAAGGTCGGCGCGTGTGAAGCCGGAGTCCTTATACTCGCCCATGGGAACGCCTGCCCATGCGTCATTTGTTCCGCCGAAGATAAGGATGATGTCAGGATTTCCGAGACCGTACATGCGGTTGATGAATGAGCGGTCCGAATAGTCGTTGCCGTGATAGCCGGTGAAACTGATGGTTGAGCCGGAGAACGAATTGTTCACGCCGAGAGTATATGGAGCGTCCTCGGCAGTGAGGAGTCCCCACCAGGTCTGTTCGGGCGCGGAAACGTCGGTGGCGTCGGTTTTATCAATTTTATACCATGCCTTGTTCCATTTGGGCCACACTTTGCCTTCGTAGGTTGAATAAGAGTCGCCGAGGACAGAAACCACGGGTTTCTGGGCTGTCAGCACTGCCGATGAGAGAATCAGCAGGCATAGAAGCAGGATTGACTTTTTCATTATAAATTAAAAGTAAATGATTTTTATTCGATTTTTTTATCGGGCATCTCCCAGCCGGTTACGGCAGAGACAAGCGGGATAAGCTCCATAGCCATTTTTCGCTGTCCGCTGTGGTTGGGATGCCAGTTGGCGCCGTAGTCCATGCCCACCTTGAGAAGACCGTCTTTCATCTCGACGACGTAGATGTCCTTGTCGTTGAGCGAGCGCGCTGCTTCTTCGAAATATGAGAAGACCGGGGCTGTCAGCATGCCGGGCTTGAAGCAGATGACGGGTATCTGCCCGTAATTGTCGCGGATCTGGCGCAGAAGACGGGTGTATGCACCTACAAACTCGCTTTTGTAGGGATGCGGTTCGGTGGAGAAGTCGTTTGTGCCGAGATTGATTATGACGAGGTCGGGTCGGTAGCCCTTGAAGTCCCATTTGAGTGTATCTTCGTCGAATGTCTGGAGCATTCGGTCGGTCATCGTGGTGCCCTCGGGCGACGTGCGCTGCGGATCGCCGTAGTTGCGTACGGCGCCGCGTCCCGAGTGGGCTATGAGAGTATAGTCGGCGTCGAAGAAGCGCGGGATGATGGTGGAGTAGGAGAGATTGCAGTTTTCGGTCTCGAGTTTGAACGGCTCGGTATGGTCCTTGCCCTCGGTGCCGTATCCGCAGGTGAGCGAGTTGCCTATGATCTCGATGTGCCGCTTGGGCGTTTCGGTCACGCGGGAGAGCGAGCCTCCCTTGTCGGCGACGATGAACTCGTGGATTGTGGTTCTGCCGAACTCGCCTTCGGTTCTTTTCTGAAGTCTGACAGTATGGGGCTTGCGCGACATGCCCTCGACGAAATTGATGACAGTGTCGTTGCCGCATGTCTTGACGACACCGGTCTGCTTGCCGTCGACAAAGACGTTGTAGTAGCTGTTGCCTTTTTCTGAAACGCGGGCAGAGAGCTTGCCTCCGCTGACTACAGTCTCGAGATATGTTCCGGTCCAGTCGAAGGACACGGAGCCGTCGTCGGCGACGAGCGTGCGTCCGACGTAGCGGACTGCGTCATCGTTTGCCTTGACGGTCTTTGCCGATGCCGACGATGTGACGAGGCATGCGGCTAAAAGAATGTATGATTGAAGTTTCATCTTAGTAATGTTATGTACGCCAGAACCATTTGATTCTTGTGAAGAACATTGTGTTCAGCATGGCGAGCGACGTGAGGAAAAGACCCTGTACGAGACCCAGCCACTTGTAGGCGTGGAAAATGAAGAAATATTTGGTGATTCCGATAAGGTAGAATACGGGATAGATGAAAAGATTCGTCGACACGTATGCAATCATCGGGTTCTGTCCGCACATCCACAGGAAGGCGGTGCTTTTGTGACATTTGAAATAATCGCAGATGACGTTGAACGCCATGAGTGCCATGCATGCAAGACCGGATGTCACAAAGAGATAGCTGAACGTAGCCCAGTCTTTCTTGATTCCTCCCTGGAAGGGCTCGAAGCAGAGTCCGACAATGAGCAGCGCGGCTCCGAAACCGAGCAGCGAGTTCCAGAGCGAGCCGTAGTCCGAAGTCTTGCTGATGCAGAGGCGTCCGACAATGAGCGCGGCGCCTGTGAGCACGAGGCAGACAAATGACCAGCGGTTATAGAGGCAGACAAGGTTGATGAGGATGATGCCGACGGATACGGCAAGTATGCCGAATGCCTCTTTCTTTGGAGTGCGGGGCGCGCCGTCGCTTATCTTCTGTTCTTTCATCCATCTGAGTACGAGGTCGCCGGCGATGCTGCCCGGTATGACTATGCACAGATAGGCGAGATAGTTGAAGCGGTACATCCATGGCACGGGAGACCAGTTGAATACCGCCTGCGCCCACGAGCCTTCGACGTCGGCGCTAAGAAGTATGCCGACGAGCGATGCCATCACGACAAGGCGCGCTTTCCAGTTGTACATCGTGC